>JAFGHG010000017.1 GCA_016939345.1 Candidatus Omnitrophota bacterium | reverse complement strand
AAGAGCTTTAAGATAGACATTCTGATATACCAGTTCTTTCAAAGAATTGACTACAGAAGCTATATCGTGAGGGGAAGGCAGGATTTGAATCCGGCCAAGTGAAATCAGGGAAAAAAATCTCTTATGGCCTTGGATGAATCGGGAAAAACTGCTCTCCTTAAAATAATAAACTACAGTCTTTTTCCTTAAGAAAACAGGGGCATTAAAAAAATGCCTTATCCCCGGCTGCATACATAAAAAAAATCTTAGATTCACTGACATAGCGGTTATTTAGCTTAAATCTAATCCTGTGTTTTTATAATCCTGATCAAGCTTCAGCAAAAGAGACAGAGCCTTATCTGAGGCCAGAGACTTTATTAGTTCAAGTTTTCCCTTTCGGCTACCTAATATCGCTCCCCTATCTCTTGTTTTAAAATAATCCTGGGAATAAAATTCTTCAATATCATCCATTTGTCTGGTATTTAAAAACTGACAGAGTTTAGAGGCTTCTTTTTTGGCTTCTATGGCTACCAGCTCATATGAAGTGAAGAATATCTTACTCTTTAAATCAGGCTCAAGGCTTTCCAAAGATCTTTTAGTTAACAAGTCTAAAGAATAAATACTATGGATGATCTTATCGATCTCGCAAAGCCGGCTGAATTCAACCTGCCAATCATAAGTAAACCAGGGCCTTGGCCCGGATTTGTTTTTGAGGCGGCAATCGTGGTTTTCTTCTTTACCCAGGCCTTTTTTATACCAGGCATAAACCAGGTCTATAGGGTTTCTTTCCATGCGTATTATCTTGATTTTAGGGTAAGCCTTGAAACAGAGCGAAGAATTAGTCAGCCAGTCGTGCCCCACAAAGACAAAATAATTATCTCCTTTAAAAACATCTTCTATTGATATATTTTGTCCGCATTCTTTTGATATCCTTTTTTTATAAATATCTGCTTTGGGGCCCTTACAAACACATGAGCTGTCAAGCTGGCGCATATTGATATTCCTGCCTAAAGCTACTTCCCACATATGCATTCTGGCCTCATGCTGAAGTAAACTGACTGCTGCATTGTCGCTTAATTTACTAGTTTTATTCATGTAAATGAAGAGGTCCATTATTCTGAAATGGTGGGCATATTCTAAATTCTGAAAATACATAAGCATATTTGTCAGCCAGAATTTCCCCGAACGGGTGATTCCGTCAACGACTATAAGCCGATCAAAGCTGTAATCAAATTCCTCCAATACTACTTGCTCTAAAACAGTCTTATCCATAAAAATCTTACTTGCCTAACAGGCTTTCCATTAAAGGCATTCCTCTTTTAATCGAGGTTTTGGCTTTTTTTCCGATGACTTCTTTTAAATATTTAGGGGCAAGGCCAAAACCCGGCCTTATCGACTGAATATTATTTTCAGTAAAAAAATCTCCCTTTTTTATGTCCTGAATAGCGAACAAAGACCTGCGAAAAATCCTGTTATTTTTTTGATCAGCGGTCAGTCCGTAATAAATCTTTCCTAAAGATTTCTCAGCTGTTCTTACTCCGCTTACTAACTGCTTTAAATCTTCGGGCTCCAAGGAAAAAAAACTGTCTGCTGATTTATATTTTCGCGATAGGCAAAAATGCTTTTCTATCAGCTTAACACCAAGGACAACCGAAGCTATGGCGACGGCTGTTGAAAGGGTATGGTCAGAAAGACCAACGGGACATTGGAATTTTTTCCTTAGGTCAGGTATAGTCAGTAAATTCATGTCTTCGGGTTTTGCCGGATAAGCACTCACGCATTTAAGAAGCATGATTTCTTTTGTCCCGTTTCCTCTGGCAGCATTAACAGCATCTTTTATTTCTTGTTGGCTGGCCATTCCTGTTGAAAGAATCAAGGGTTTTCTGGTCTTAGCCAAATATTCAATCAAGGGTATATCTACTAATTCGAATGAAGCTACTTTATGCAAAGGCACCCCCAAATCCTGCAGAAAGTCGACAGAGCTCCTATCATAAGCTGTGGCAAAGAACAATAATCCTAAACTATCTGCTCTTTTTTTTAATTTTTTAAACCAGTTCCAGGGAGTATAGGCTTTCTTATAAAGCTGATACAAGCTCTGGCCGCCCCACTTAGGATGGTTTATTCTAAAATATTTTGTGGAGGCATCTATGGTCAAGGTATCTGGCGTATAGGCCTGAAATTTCACCGCGTCTGCACCGCATTCTTTGGCCTTTTCCACCAGTTTTATCGCCAACTCAAGGTCCTGACAGTGGTTAGCAGAAACTTCGGCTACGATTAAACAATGATTTATTTTAGAAAAATTTATTCTTTTCATAGAGAAACCTTGCCAGTCAAAGCCTCTATTGCCTTTAAGGTCACCAGGCTGTAAAGAGGGTACAGCCGGTTATATACCTCCTCAACGCTCTTTGCCCCTGAAACATCTTTAAATTCTTCAACAAGCACCTGACCACAATCAAGGTCTTTAGTCATTACATGAGCACCCACGCTGGCTTTATAATTTTCCTCTTCCAAAGCTCTGCGCACGGGTTCTTTGCCTTTGTATTTATAAAGAAAAGGATGCAGGTTAACTGCGCCCAACCTGGGTATATTTAAAATATTTTCATCAACCACTTCCCGGCCATGTATACTTAAAAGAAGATCTGAAATCTTTAGATATTCAATAAATTTTTTATCCTTAACCGTTGAAAATACCCTGATATTGAATTTTTCAATAAGACCGGTTAACTCGGAATCATAGCTTACTGCCGCAGTTATATTATGGCCTTGGGCCAGCAAAGAAAGAATTCCGGTACAGGCAGAATTCCTTGCGCCCATAAAAGCAATATTTAATTTTTTTCCGCTGTGCATTTTTCTAATAAATTGTAAGCAAAACCAGCTATCCTTCTTGCACCCTGGCCGTCAATTAAAGACCTGGCAATATCCTGACGCCTGCATCTCTCCTTGTAGGAATAGATTTTTTCAAGGCAGAGCAAAATATTCTCTAAAACTGACTCATCAAGCCAGGAACCAGCGTATTCAATAAAACCTGCTGTTTTAAAGCCTTCGGCATTGTGTAACTGGTTATCAGCCACTAAAACACCGATTGTTGGCCTTGCCAGGCTAGCCAATTCATAAAGAGTCTGGCCTGAAGCAGAAATAACAATGTCTGCCTCTTCAAAGGCTTTACGCATGCCGGCAGCTGAAAGTTCATAAATACAGTCTACCCCCGGCAGACATTTTCCTTGAATACCTTTGTTGGAAATTACTTTTAGCTTTAATTGAGGAAGAGTTTTTGCCAAAGCCTCGGCTACTTTAAAAGCCATTGCACTTAAGTCACTGCCGCCAAAAGTTATAAGCAGCGAACTGACTTCTTCGGCGATCTTACTTTCAGATTCAGTCCAGAAATCCTTACGCAAAGGCGTATACTGTGTGCCCAAAAGATAAATAAGGCCTTCTTTTTTAGGATAAGCAAACTTCTCAGCTCCGATAGTTCCGTTAACTACAATACCTTGGGGGTAATCGAGACGCATATTGTCATCTATATAGATAGCCAGAGCAGCTGTTTTTGAAAGCTGTTCATAGAATTCCTTATCCAGAACATAAGAATCTATCAATACAATATCCGGTTTTCCTATCTCTTTTAATAAATCTCGCCTTTGCTCAAACCATGGCCTGGCCTTTGCCTCAACACCTTCTAAAAAAACATCGATTTGCTCATTACTATGGACAAATAACTGAGGCAGAAAACCCTTTTCGCTGAAGGCCTGGCATAAGGAAAGACAACGGGTAAGATGCCCCAAGCCGATATCTTTTCCTGCCTCAGTTATAAGAGATAACTTCTTACTATTAATATCTAACTCCCTTTCAAATCCGACAATCCAATTGCTCTTGCTCCCAGATAGGGTCTATTAAAGACCACTGCCCATTTTCATCTTTTTTCCACATTGGGCCGCGAAAAGAATCAGCTACCCTCCAGAACTCTTCTATACTGATATCAATAAGGTCACAAAACTGCTTTATAAAGCGCTGTGCGCATTTACCGTCGTATTTACGCACCAGCTCTATAGCTTCTTTACGGGTTATCCGGCCCGCCCTTATATCATAACAAGCATGATCTGTGCATTGTCCAAATCCGAATTTAATATGTTTAAGCATCTGATTAAGCTGAACTAAATCTGAATCCATCTGGTAAAACTCTCCATAGGTGCCGATATCTTCAGGGTTAAAGCTCTCTCTAACTCTTAAGCCGTGCGCTTTTGAAAATTCAGCGTTATGAGACATAGACCATTCCTTGGCATAATACTGCAGCCAAAGGCCCCTTATCCCTTTTCTACGCAGAGCTTCCTGGTCATAATGGTAGACAAACATGTCTTTTTCGGATATCTGTTCATCAACATATGACCGCCAATCTTCAGATAGAGTATTTTGATTATTGGCCTTCAAGGCATCGCCATCGGTGCCAACACCTGTATTACGAGCGCCCAGAGTTAAGCCGGGGTTCTCTCCCTGAATAATCAATGGGATATCGAACTTGTCAGCAATTATGTAAGCTGAAGACCATAGAGAATATTCAGTTACTTTTACAGGGTTTAAAAATTTGTAAAAATCTCTTTTAATAAGTTTTTTTATTACACCCGGGTTGGGGCGTAACTTTATCGTATCAAAACCCTGCTGAATAAGGTTTTCGATATTATATGCTCCTATAGCCGTTATGCCTTCAGGTTCACTATTGGCTAATAAAACCCTTAATCCCAATCTATCCCTAGCATATAATGCTTGAAAGGTGCTGTCTTTGCCTCCGCTTATGCCGATAACACAATCATAAGCCGCCTTGGTTGTCTCTTTAGCCCATTTAACTATATCCCGCAGTTCTCTTTCCCGGCTAATCCAGTCAATGTTTCTGTTGACATCTTCCTGGTAAAGACAGGCTCCACATACGCTATTTTTATTAAAATAAATTCCCGGTCTTGTGTCGGGTTGAACACATTTTTTACAATACCTCATTATTGCACCTTTTAAAAAATTAAATCATCATTGCTTGTTAATATTTTTTTGAAAGCCCTGACCACATCGTCCATATCTTCTCTGCTGTGAGGGTAGCGGCAGACACCGCTGAGCATGAGCTCTTTCTCATGCATTCTTTCGGCAACCGGACATATTCCTTTATCATAACTTGGGGCTCCTTGATAAAAACTGCAGGTAAAAGGACATCCTTTATTGCCATAGGCTGTTTTTTTCTGATACATCGGCTCAAGGTAAATAGGCTTAACATACCCGGCTCCAAAGGGTATTCCTTCTGCCTGTAAAGCTTTAACCAAGGGATCTCTTTTTATCCCGGCGTCGCCTTTGACGCGCAGTGTATAGACAAAATAAACGTGTTTTGAATCAGATGCCTGTCTGGGAACCATCAACTCATCAAACCTAGATAGTTTTTCGCTTAAATAATCAGCTAATTCAATCCGGTATTGGTTTAAACGTTCAAGCTGCTGAAACTGAACAAGGCTTACCGCAGCTTCAAGTTCAGTCATTCGGTAATTATAACCAATGATATTTGTAAAATCATCGAGACCTAAATCTTTAGCAACAACTTCGCCGTGGTTGCGTATCAGCTGCATTCTTTTGGCTAAGTCACCTTTTCTGGTTATAGCAAAACCTCCTTCGCCGCAGGTAATGGTCTTATGCTGATTCAGGCTAAAAATCCCGATATCGCCGATTGTTCCGGCATATGAACCATTGTAGAGGGCTCCCGGGGCTTGGGCGCAATCTTCAATAACAAAGAGATTGTTTTTTTTTGCAATAGCCATGATCTCATTCATTCTGGCAGGATGCCCGAATAAATGCACAACCATTATTGCCTTTGTCCGGGCAGTAATCTTTTCTTCAATGCTTTTTGGATCAAGACAGAAGAAATTATCTTCTATATCAGCAAATACCGGTATAGCATTCTGCATAATTATTGCAGTAGCTGTTGCGCTCATGGTATAAGGTGTCACTATCACCTCATCGCCCGGGCCGATGCCGCAGGCTCCTAAAGCCATATGAAGGCCGGCTGTTGCCGAATTGACGGCCACAACATTTTCTATCTTAAAATAATCCCTTACTTGGGACTCAAATTTTTTTAGGAATTTTCCTCCCAGAAAATTATCTCCGGCTTTGGCTATAAAACCCGAAAGAATTCCGCTCTCAAGGACCTCCCTAACCGATTGTTCCTCTTTATCACCGATTACGGCATTAAAATTCCAGGGTTTTTGTCTTATTTTTTCTCCGCCTCTAACAGCCAGCTTATCCATAATTTCTCCTTAACTTAATTTTATGCACCTGCCATTATTTCTAGCTGAAGCTAAAGCTGCATTGATCAGCTTAACTGCCAGCAATCCGTCTTGGCCGCTAGAAACAGGTTGTTTTTTCTTCTTAATACAGCTGACCAGATGGTTAACTGCATTTACCATGAAATCACGTTTATACCTGCTATTGCAAGGGCTGGTTGATTTTTTCAATTCTTTATAGCCGCTAAAAAAAGGGCTTGGCTTAGCCTCATAAAATTCAAGTGAAGAACCGCTGTCTTTTAAGATAAGCCTTGCTTTTTCTAAAAAGCAGTTTAATTCAAATACAAGGTATTTTTTGACATCACAGGCCTGAAAAGTTACCAATGGCCCTTTGCTGAATTTTACTATTCCGTCAAGGTTGGGGTCGTCTTTCTTGTAGGAAAGAGCACCACTTGTAAATGCCCTAATCCATTCAGGTCTTCCAAAAAAGAAGCAGAGCAGATCAAACATGTGCGATCCGGTATTAATAATGCCGGCTGTGTAATAAAAATTAGCCTGCTGGACTTCTCCCAGTTTTTTTTCTCTTATGAGATTGGCTAACTGATTATGCAGACGGTCAAAACGCCTTTGATGACCGATTTGTAAAATAATATTATGCTTTCGGCACAGCACAACTGACTTAGCAGCTTCTAAAACTGTAGTTGCCAGGGGCTTTTCACAGAATATAGCCTTGGGTCTGAATTTAGCCACACTGCTTATCAGCTGATAATGAGTATCCGCAGGGGTACATATGCTAACAATATCTATCTGCTGCTCTTTAAGCATCTTGTTTACATCAGTATAAACTTTAAGGTTTTTTATTTTTCGGCAAACAGACTCGGCTTTACTCTTATCAAGATCACAGACAGCAACCAGTTTTACTTTTTTTGCGATATTATAAGCTCCGATATGGCTGGCAATGTGTTTTCGTTTTTTATCTGAATCAAATGCAAAACCTATTCTTCCGCAACCTATGACCCCTGCTTTTAAAATTTTCTTCATATTATCTGACAGCTTTTTGGACTATTTTCCTATTGATTTCTAACACCTGTGGATTTTTGTTTAAAAAATCAAGGATATCATAAGCATCGAAATATTTTTTCAGGGGATACAAAGCTTCATAGACTGTTTTAATGAACTCAAAATCTTCTTTTGTATCAAGGGTCCAGCGCCAGTCAGGATGGTTTAAATCATCAGGAGCTTTTACGCTTCCTAAACTATACTTTTTAGGATGTTCGTATATATAAAGAGAAACGTTTTCCCTGTCAGCCGGATCATCGGTAAGCCTTGAGACTTCTTCTAAGACGCTTCTGGAAAAAACCTGGGTATCTAGCCCCCGGGGATAACGCCGGTCCAATATGTTGCTTACATAATCGAAATCATTATTCAGATAGTACTGAATAGTTTCATCAACTATTTTAGGGTCGATTAAGGTCTCATCGCCGGTCATCTCTACGATAATATCGGTTTTATAGGCTTTTGCAGCCTTAAGGACTCTGTCTAAAACATCTTCTTCGCTGCCGCGAAAACAGCCTACGCCCAAACGCTTAGTCAAATACTCAATACCATCACAATCAGGATTTATAGTGGTAGCTACAACTATCTGGTCTATATAACGGCTCTGCTTTAACCTTTCTATTATCAGCTCTAAAGTAGGCTTACCCATTATCTTGAGCAAAGTTTTTCCCGGCAGCCTTGTTGAAGCAAACCTTGCCTCGATCGTGGCCACTATTTTTTTATCTTTTGGTTTTAAATTATCCACTTTTTCCTCCGGATATTTTATGCTGGGGGTTAATAATGGCATATTGTGCAAGATCACAGTATTGGCTGTCTTTATAGAAAGCATCCTTAAAAGTCCCTTCGTAAGACATGCCGGACTTTTCAGCAACCTTTATCATGGCCTTGTTTCTTGTGGTCATTCCCGAATAGAGACGATGAAGGCCAAGTTTATTGAATCCATAATCGATGACAAGGCTGTAAGCTTCTGAGGCAATACCCTTACCCCAAAAATCTTTCTCTCCGATTAAAATAGCTATTTCTGCCGAGTTGTTTTCCCAGGATATATTACCCAGGCTTATATTGCCTATATGCTGTGAAGTGTGTTTATCAATAATAGCAAAAACTGCAATTGTTTCAGAATGATCTACCCTGGTTACATAATTTTCGGTCATCTCTAAAGTATTAAGGTAGCGGCCATGGCTGTTTTCCCTGCAAATCTCTTTGTCGTTAAGCCAGTCAGCATACCGCTGGCTTACGTGCTTTTTTGTAAGTCCCTCTAAGGTTATGTTTTTGCCTTCAAGCAAAGGCTCTTCAATGACTTGCTGTTTAGCGCCTTTATTCATGAACAGTGACTTTTTCAATTTTATTAAAAACAGATTTCAGCTTATCTATCACCTTTTTTACCGTGAGTTTATCCATGGACGGATACAAAGGTATGCTCAATTCCCGCTGATAGAAGTCTTCAGCCCTGGGGCAGATGCCCCTTTTATAGCCATTTTTTAAATAGTAAGGCTGCCAATAAACAGGAATATAGTGTATCTGGACTCCCAGGCCTCCTTTGCGCAATTGATCAAATATCTGCTTTCTGTATTTAAAATAACCGTCTTTTAATCTTAACGGGTACAGATGCCGGCTAGAAAAAGCATATTTTTTTTCTTGAGGCAAATCAAAATACTGGTTATCAGCAAACTCTCTATTATAAATCTCAGCAATCCTTCTTCTTTTGCTTATGAATGAATCAAGTTTTTTAAGCTGAGATATGCCTAGGGTGCATTGGATATCTGTAAGACGGTAATTATAGCCGAGATAATGCATCTCGTAACACCAGCCGTGATCTTCTAAAGTTGTAAAATCTTCAGAGTCTTTTATTACTCCATGCTGGCGGAAAGCAACAAGCTTTTTATAATAGTCCTTATTGTTGGTAAGTACTGCTCCGCCTTCACCAGTGGTTATCGATTTTACCGGATGAAAACTGAAAACTGTCATATCTGAAAATTGGCAGCTTCCTATTCTTTTATTCTCATATTCAGCTCCCAAGGCATGACAGGCATCCTCGATAACTAAAATATTGTGTTTTTTGGCAATCCGGCTTATTTTTTCCAAGTCCGCTGGATGGCCGCTGTAATGAACCGGGATTATGGCTTTAGTTTTTTTATTTACAGCCTTTTCAATCAATCGCGGGTCGATATTGGCAGTATCAGGTTCAACATCAACAAAAACGGGCTTTGCTCCTAGAAAAACTGCGGCATTTGAAGTAGCCAAAAAAGTTATTGCTGAAGTAATTACTTCATCGTCTTTGCCCACGCCGGCAGCAAAATAAGCAGCATGCAAAGCTGCGGTACCAGAAGAAAACACTGCGGCATAACGGGCCTGGCAGTAATCTGAAAGTTTTTTTTCGAACTCTTTAACTTTACAACCTTGGGTCAAAAAATCAGAAAGCAGCACTTTATTGATCTGCTTTATATCGCTGGAATCCAATGACTGGCGGCTGTAAGGAATAAGCTTAGGCATATTCAAAAACCTCTAACAACTTCTCAAGATCCTGGGAAGTAAGCCATTTTTCGTTTTTATCGCTCTTATAAACAAAATCTGCAGGCACTAAAGGGAATTTTTCATATTTCTTATAGACCTCATCCTCAACGAAAAATTGAGGCAGGATAACATAGATTCCGTCAAAAATCCGTACACTATGAGACTCGTCTTCAGAAATCAGCGTCTCATGGACTTTTTCACCGGGACGGATACCTATAATCTTAAACCGGCAATCGGGGTTTATGGCTTTGGCCAGATCGACTATTTTCATGGAAGGTATTTTAGGGACAAAAACCTCCCCTCCCACTGATTCCTCTAAGGCTTTAATAACTAAATCAACACTTTGCTCTAGAGTCATCCAGAAACGAGTCATTCTTTGGTCGGTGATAGGGAATTCATCCTTTCCCTGTTTGTTTAAATCAAGAAAAAAAGGGATAACGCTTCCCCTTGAGCCTACGACATTCCCGTACCTGACAACAGAAAATTTTACTTTTCCTCCGCCATAAGCATTTGCGGCTATGAAAATCTTCTCCGCTACAAGCTTAGTGGCCCCATATAGATTTATAGGGTTTACCGCCTTATCGGTAGACAAAGCAATAACTTTTTTTACCCCCATATCTATGGCTGCATCGACTATATTATCTGCTCCTACCACATTGGTCTTTACTGCTTCTGTAGGATTATACTCAAGCGCAGGCACCTGCTTTAAGGCTGCGGCATGAACAACATAATCTACGCCTTCAAACGCTCTGTAGAGACGGTCTTTATCCCGGATATCACCCAGGAAATATCTGACCGGAAAATCTTTGGAAGAAATCGATTTTGACATCTGGTGTTGTTTAAACTCGTCACGGCTTAAAATTATTATTTTTTTAGGCTTATGGCCGGCAATAAGGGCCCTGGTAAATTTCTGGCCGAATGAACCTGTGCCGCCGGTTATTAGTATAACTTTATCTTTTAACATCGCATTCCTCCGTTTATCGATTATTTACCTTAAGATACTCTCTCCAGCTCCTGCTTTAAAGCCAGGTATTCTTTTTCTTTT
>JAFGHG010000220.1 GCA_016939345.1 Candidatus Omnitrophota bacterium | reverse complement strand
GTTTATCTGTTTGAGAAATTAATAAAAGAAGCTGACAGCCAAGATCTTATAGATAATTCATATATGAAATTATTAAAATTTTACTTTGATAAACAAAAGTTTGACAAGGTTTCGGATCTGGCCCAAGATTACCTTAAAAAATATCCCGAAGGTTTAATAAAGGCAAAGGTATTTTATTACCTGGCAGAGAATAGCTATGCCCAGGGAAATTTTGCTCAAGCCATAACAATGCATGCTCAAGCTCTTGCCGAACATCCTGAAACAGAACTGCAGGATTTGATATTCCAGGGCTTGGGTTTTTGCTATATAGCTACCAACAATAAACTGGAAGCAAAAATGAATATAGATAAGATTAGGGATAAGGAATTAAGGCTTTACTCCCAGGGAGTGTATTACTTTAAGACAAAGAGCTATATCGAGGCCCTTGAGACTTTTGATATTTTCTTAAAGACTTATAGCGAAAGCCGATTCCGGGCTTCAGCTCTTTTGAATAAGGCTGATTTGCTTTATGAGATGGGCAGAATCAATGATGCGATATATGTTTATAACGATATTCTTATTTATTTCCGTGAACCTCAATATGCAGAGATAATTAATAAAGCTCATTATGGATTAGCCTGGTGTTATCTTAAAAGCGGCAAGTTTACAGATGCCATAGACGGTTTTAAAAGCACCCTGGAAGATACAGACAGCCTGGTAGTAAAAATCAGCTCCCAAATCCAGATCGCTGATACTTATCAAGAGACCGGTAAGTATGACCAGGCTTTGGATATGTATAATGATGTCTTGAAAAACAATCCCAATACCATTTATGCCGATTATGTCCAGTTTCAGATCGGAGTTACTTTTTTAAAGAAAAAAGACCTTGAGAATGCTTTGTTGGCCTTGAGGAATCTCAAAAAAAACTTTCCTAATTCAAAGCTGGTTCCCCAGGCTCAGTATTACCTTGCAGCAAGTTATTTTTCCCAGGAAGAATATGCTGAAGCCAAAAATCTTCTCGAGGATTTTTTGGAGAAATATCCAAAACACGAACTGACAGTAAAGTCCCTATATTTATATGGAAAATGTTTTTATAATGAAGGTGATTATGTTAAATCCCTTGAGAATTTCAACAAAATACAGAAGGATTTTCCCGAAAGCGAGGTCAAGGAGTTTGTCTATATAGACATAGGTAATGTTTATTTTAACCAAGAAGATTATGAACAAGCCAAAAAAACCTGGAAGTCCTTTCTTGAATTATACCCCGATTCCGAATACAGGCCTTCAGTTATGCTTTATTTGGGCGGCCTGCATGAAAAAGAGGCTGAATATATCGAAGCTGAAAAGTATTATCTTAGAGTCGCTGACCACTATTCAAAGGAGACCTGGGGAAAGGAAGCTCTTCTTTCTTTGGGCCATCTTTACTGGGCAATGGGCAATCTTGATAAAGCCGAAGAATATTTTCGTAAGCTTTCGCAAGGCTATACGCCGTTAGCTTTGAAAGGCAAGCTTTATCTTGCCGAAGTACTTTCAGTAAAAGGTCAGTATATCGTTGCAATTGATATTTACGATCAACTGATAAAATCTGATTCGTCCATAGCTCAACTAGCGCTCGCTAACAAGGCTAATCTTCTCAAAGAGATGAAGAAATACCATCAGGCGGTTACTGTTTACGAACAGGCCATTGAAAAGGGAGTAGACACGCCTGACCTCGTTTTTAACTATGGTACCTGTTTGGAGAAAGTTGGAAGGAATACTGATGCCGTAGAAGCTTACTTAAAAATTGTTTACATGTTTTCCGGATCAAAAGGAGAACAAGAAATCGAAGATACCCAGCATTTTAAGACCCGTTCTTATTTTAGAATAGCAAGGATTTATGAGAAAGAGAATAATTTCCCAGAGGCCAAAAAAATATATGCCAAGATTGTTGAGTCTGGGGTAAAAGAAGCTAAAATCGCAGAAGCCAGGATCAAGGAGTTAGAGGAATTGACGAAATAACACAAGGAGGAAGAGATGTGGAAGATGCTAATTAAAGACCAGTCTTTATTATGGCTTATGATGCCGATAATACTCTCGTCGATATTTTCGGTAGCAATAATTTTTGAAAGGATCTTCTTTTTTTTCAGCATAAAAATAAATGTTCAGGCAATATTGGCCAGGATTATTGAATTAGTCCGAAAGAACAAGATAACCGAAGCTATAGATGTCTGCGAAAAAACTCCTTTCTACGCTACGAATATCCTTAAATCAGGTCTTATCCGTTATGAAGAATCAAAAGATGTTATCCGCGAGTCTATGGAAAACGCCTCATTATACGAAATACCGAAACTTGAAAAAAATTTAAATTTTTTAAGCACAATAGCGCATGTATCGCCATTGCTGGGGCTACTGGGAACTGTAGTAGGGCTGGTAAGATGTTTTAGGACAATTGCCCAGAAGACAGTGGCAGTAGGCATGGTCAATCCTACAGATCTAGCTGACGGTATTTGGATAGCTTTGCTTACTACTGTTGCCGGTCTTTGCGTTGCAATACCAAGTTATATAATGTATAATTTTTTTATACATAAAGTGAATCTTTCCACTCTTGAGTCAGAACGGGCTGCCACTGAATTACTTGAGATTCTGCCCCAGAACCGTTTCACTGACGAGAAGTAATCAAAAAGAGGTTTCAGATGAGATTTAAAAAAGGCGCCAGGATCGAGGCAGGGCTTAAGCAGATAGATATCGTCCCTTTGATTGACTGCATATTTCTTTTGCTTATTTTCTTCATGCTTACTTCAAGCTTTGTGGTCATCCCCGGAATAAACATAAAGCTGCCAAGGGCAATAACATCTGAGGAGGTCGATAGCCGTTCCCTGACCATCGTTATTACATCCGAGGATATTATCTATGTTGACGATAAACCCCAGACAATCGCTGAAATAGGGGTAAGGCTTAAAGAATCAAAGGTCAACTCTATCTTCATCAAAGCTGACCGCGATGCCAGCTTAGGAATGGTCGTAAATCTCTGGGATATCTGTAAAAAACATGAAATTGAAAAGATCGGCATAGCAACTACCTACGATGATTGATTAATCAATTAATCATGAGTAGACCCAACCTAATATTTATTTTTATTATTTTTTCGCTTTTTTTACATGTCTTTTTATTTTCTTTTTTTCATTTCAATATAAATTCAAAGGCAACTCCTTTAATATACGGATGGCCTGGCATAATCAGCAGAAGCGATCTATTCTTTAAAACCACCAAAGTAGAGCTGTCTTCTTTGATTGATTTTTCTTTAGACAGCGTGCGCAGGGATTATTTTTCAGAACGTATAATATCGCATCCGCAGTCGAATCCTTATCCTGAATTCCCTGTAGAACAAATTCCTCTTTCAGAGGATGCTATCAAGACAATCAAGGCTGGATATTATCAGTCTGGCCCCAAAAGCATATATCTATGGGAGAAACAGACTCCATTTTTTTCCGAAGAAAAGGAAAAGATGTCTTTCAGGGCTTTTGTCTCTCCGCACGGCAAGGTCCTTTTTATCTATCCTGAGAAACTGCCGGTTGATTCTACTGACAATCTGCTTTTTCAGGAATATATACACAAGGCAAATCTCTTCCTGAACGATAAATTCTTCTGGACAAAAGTTGAGGGGATAGTAAAATAAATGAAGATAGATATAGCAACTTTCATAGGTCTGTGTTTAAGTGTTTGGATCATAATCGCTTTTTTCCTGGATTATATTAACGGCAGATATTTTTCTAAGCTAAAGAAAGAGATACGGTTAGAGAGACGGACTTGCGAAGTATGTTGTTCAGTTTACTTTGTATCTCTTTTTTTTGAATTTTGGCACTGCCCTTTATGCGGGAGTATCAATAAAGAGCATACAAAGGTTGTATAAAAACCATTTCTCATGGTATACTTTAATATGATTACGGAAATCGGGATAATTGCTGGAGAAATATGGCATTTTTTGGATAAAAATGATTCTGCCAGCCTTCAGGATCTTGTTTCCGGGTTAAATAAGCCTAGAGAATTAATTCTTATGAGCCTTGGCTGGTTAGCCAGAGAGGGCCATGTGCTAGTTGAGTGCCAAAATGATTCCTTTAAGATCAGGCTAAGGTCAAAAAACGGATTAGCTGTCAAAGAGGAGGAATAGGTGAAAAAAGGAATAGTCTTAGCTGTTGTCATAGGAATAATGGTTGTTTTATCAACCCTTGCACTGGTTGCTTTGTATCTTATGACCCAGGAAGCAAGGATTACCGAACATAAGATTAGAAGGATAAGGGCTTTTTTTACTGCCCGGGCTGCCATGGTTCAGGCCCTTGAAGACTTGCGTAATGGAGTTTCTGTAGGTACTATAAACAGCACAACAGTCTGTCTTAATAGATTCAGAGCCACGATAAATGTTGATACTAGTCATAGCGGGCCAATGGGCACAGATGAGGTTAATATAAGTGTTAATTATAGAGAGTTTGATCCCAGTTGTCCTGTTGAAGATTAAGCCCTAAATATTTCTCACCCCCATTTATTTTAACTTTTCAGATACAACTATATTAGTATTTTAAAAAGACAATAGTGCTTTGTACCCTATGTAATTGGTTGTGGTTAGTTAAATTGGCCATTCGGGCCGGTAGTTCAATTGGGAGAACACCTCGTTCGCAATGAGGAGGTCGGGAGTTCAATTCTCCCCCGGTCCATTGCTATTCCTTCAGCATAAAGTTTGTGGTGTTATTGTAAAGTTAGTGTATAGTTGTAGGTGTTAATCAGTAGACTGGTTGATTCCAATAGTTAATAGTGGTTAGCGTAACACAGGGTAAAGATTATGGGGGTTTGGTCCATATTCAGTCAAACATCGCTGTAGGGGCGAGGTTTACCTCGCCCTTTACAGAATAATTTTTTAATATTTTTTTTGCATAACAGCCATGTCAAAAATAAGAATCTATATAAAATCACAGGATATTAAGGACAGCCTTATTGTTAAAGATAGAGAGGTTCTTAATAAGCTAAAGAATGTACTGCGTCTTAATGCAGAGGATGATATCAGGGTTTTTGATGGCAAAGGTAAAGAGTATGCTTATACAATAGAGAATATTTCTAAAAAGAGTATTTCACTTAAAAATAAATCTATAGTCAAAGCAGAACCGGAGCCTAAAAAGCATATTAGTTTAGCTTTCCCACTGGCTAAAGAAGAAAAAATAGATTTTATTTTACAGAAGGCAACAGAATTAGGTGCCGGCGCTTTTATTCCTTTTGTTTGCGAGAGAAGCCTGCATTTTTCAGTAACAAGTAGAAAAATTGAACGTTGGCAGAAAATTATAATTGAAGCAACCCGCCAGTCAGAAAGGCTTTGGTTGCCGGTTCTTAGACAAGCATGTTCTTTTTCAGAAATGCTGGCAGGAAGCTATGATATTAAATTTGCCTTGTCGATATCAGGTAAGACACTTAATCGCTATATCAGTGAAAAAAATAATCGGATACTTCTGGCGGTCGGCCCAGAGGGAGATTTTTCTTCTCGGGAATCAAAACTTTTGGAGGATAAGGTATTCCAATTCCTCTCTATTTCTTACAATACCCTGCGCCTTGAAACTGCTGCAATTTTTGCTACCGGGTTAATAAATCATCACTTAAGATGAAAGTCAAATTCTTTACTCTCGGCTGTAAGGTTAACCAGTATGAAACTCAAGGCTTAAAGGAAAAATTCCAGGCTTTTGGTTTTTATCCGGTAGAAAAGAAGGCTGATCTATACGTAATAAATACCTGCAGCGTTACAAAAAAAGCTGACAACAAATCAAAGGAGGCTATACTTAAGGCAAAAAAAGAAAATCCCCGGGCCAAGATAGCTGTTTGCGGCTGCCTTGTGCAGTATAATAAATCATTTATCGAGAAGCTTGATGTGGATTACATTGTATCTCAGGATAAGAAGCACTTTCTGCCGGAGATAATTACCCAGGTCGTTGATGTAAAAGATCCAAATTTAAAACTTAAAGATAACTGGTCTTTAAAAATCAGCAGTTTTAGTAATCAACGGGCCTTTGTCAAAATCCAGGACGGATGTGATAATTTTTGCTCTTACTGCAAGATACCTTATTTACGCGGTCAATCCCGCAGCCGCGATTTTACCGCAGTGGTTGATGAATGCAAAAGGCTTTGTTTAAAGCATAAAGAGATTATATTAACAGGGATTAATTTAAGCCTCTATGGAAAAGATCTGTCTCCAGCCAGAAACCTTAAGTCTCTTGTAAGAGAGATTCTATCAATACCTCAGTTAGGCCGTCTCAGGCTTAGTTCCCTTGAGCCTAATGCTTCAAATAAGGAGCTGTTTGGATTCTTAAAACACAACAGGTTCTGCCCTCATTTTCACTTTCCATTTCAGTATGGCGATGACCAAATTTTAGCTGACATGAATAAAGAAGAACGAGTTAATTTGTACGAGGATTTAGTCTATTCAGCCAGAAGAATAAATCCTGATGTAGCGATTAGTTGCGATATTATGATAGGATATCCCGGGGAGACAGTTAAGACCTTTGAGAACACATTATCTTTTTTGAAAAAAATTAAACCAATGCGCATGCATATATTTACCTTTTCTCCACGAGAGCAGACGAAGTTTCATGGCTTTAAATTAAAAAACCAGGCTCTGACAAAAAAGCGCCTTTTGATTTTAAAAGACCTTGCAGCTAAACTTTCCCTGGAATACGCTGAGAAATTTATTAATAAGAGCTTGGCTCTGATAAGCGAGAAAAAAACAAACGCATATATAAGCGGATACACAGAGAATTATTTAAAGGTGTTTATTAAAGATAAAGTGCCTATAGGGGATTTTCTTCCGGTAAAGATTAATAAGATCATTATGGGCAAAATATTTGCAAGTAAAGTAAAAAGATGAGGCTTAATTTATTTATAGCAAAATCAGGTGTTGCCAGCAGGCGCGGTGCGGATGCCCTTATAAAAAACGGCAAGGTCAGGGTAAATTCTAAAGTAATTTTCCAGCCATATTATCAGGTTAAAGAAGGTGATAATATCTTTTGCCAGGGCAGATGCTTATCGCTAAAGGAAAATATTTATATAATTATGAATAAGCCCAAAGGGGTTACTACTACCCTTAAAGATCCTTTTGCCGAAAAGAAGATAACAGATCTTTTGCCTTTGGAGCTGACGACGGTCGAGGGTAAAAAGACAGATAAAAGATCGCTTTATCCCGTAGGCAGGCTTGATAAAAACTCAACCGGCTTGATGATTTTAACTAACGACGGCAGGCTTTGCTTTTATTTGACCCATCCTAAATTTAGCGTTGAGAAGGAATACCTGGTTAAAGCAAAAGGGCAGTTGCTTGCCGATGAGCTGATCAGGTTCAAAAAAGGTGTGGTTTCAGAGGGAGAAGTTTTGAAAGCCAGACGGATAAAAATAATAAGCAGCAACAAAGGCATGACTTTTTGCAGTGTGGTGATAACCGAAGGCAAAAAACGTCATATAAGAAGGATGTTCAAAGCTTTAGGTTTGCCGGTAAAGCAATTGCATAGGATAAGGATTGCCGGACTAAAACTCGGAAGTTTGAAAAAAGGTGATTTTAAAGTCATGAAAAAGAATGATATTTTCAGGATCCTCGGTTTAGAGTTGAAAAAGCCCGAATAAGTGGTAGGATAATTGTTTATGGAAATTCCTATAACAGTTGTAGTAATAACCAAAAACGAAGAATCAAGAATACGGGACTGCCTTTTAAGTGTTTCAGGCTGGGCCAAAGAGATAATAGTCGTTGATGATGAGAGCAGCGACAATACCAGGAAGATAGCCGGGGAATTCAGCGATAAGATTTTTGTGCGCAAAATGGATATAGAAGGAAGGCATCGTAATTGGGCCTATGCTCAGAGTTCTTTTGACTGGGTCTTAAGCCTTGATGCCGATGAAAGGCTTACACCGGAATTAAAGGATGAGATAACCCAAAGGATTAAAGAGCAACCATCAGTCAGCGCCTTCACTATTCCCCGCAAAAACTATCTTGGCGACTACTGGCTGCAATGGGGCGGTCAATATCCCAGTCCCCAGTTGAAGCTTTTTAAAAAGGATAAATTCCGCTGGGAGGAGGCAGAGGTGCATCCTCGGGCTTTTCTGGAAGGAGAGTGCGCTCATCTTAAGTCTGCGATGCTTCATTATACCTATAAGGATTTTTCGGACTTCTTAAAAAAATTAAATAACCAAACCACTCTTGAGGCTAAAAAATGGATCGAACTTTTTAAAGAAAATCCTAAGAAGGCAAACTATAAGATGAACCTGTTTCATGCTCTTTGGAGGTATCATGACCGTTTTTTAAGGGCTTTTATACGAAAGAAAGGCTGGCGTGATGGTTTCAGAGGTTTCATGGCAGCTTATTTTTCTTCGCTATATCAAATAACAGCTTACGCTAAGTACTGGGAGATGAAGGGTGAATTAGACAAGAAGCAGAATCATGAACAATAATGATTTTCAGATAAAGGACAATATGATTAAAGAAGAAAAGGTTATTTTCATCGACCGTGATGGAGTTATTAATGAATATCCGGGCGATAAAAAATATGTATGCAGCCTCAATGATTTCAGATTTATACCTGGAAGCATAGAGGGGATAAAAAAGCTTTACGAAAAAGGCTTCAAGCTTTATATAATATCAAACCAGGCCGGGGTGGCAAAAGGCCTGTATAGCGAACAAGATCTTGAGAAGATGAATAAAAAAATTACCAAAGAGCTTAAAAAAAACGGGGTATCGCTTTCGGGTATTTTTTACTGCACTCACCATCCTAGCCAAGACTGTGGCTGTAGAAAACCTAAGACCGGTCTTTTAGATAAAGCCTTATCGCAGACAGGGGCAAAGCCGGCTTTGACTTTTTTTATCGGAGATTCATTCAAGGATATGGAAGCTGCCCGTTCTTTTGGGGCCAAACCGGTTTTGGTCCTTTCCGGCAGAGAAAAGATATCCAATAGAAAAAGCTGGGTATTTGAGCCGGATTATGTTTTTGATAACCTATTAGTAGCAGCTCACTATATCTGCGCCCATTATGGATGAGAGGCAAAAGGCCATTGTTGTGCATGCAAGTTTCGGCCAGGGCCATAAAAAAGCAGCCCAGGCAGCCGGAGAGGCCTTAGATGCTGCTGTGTATGATATTTTGGATTTTACCCATCCTCTGATCAAAAAACTATATGTTTTCAGTTATTTATTTGTAACCCACCACACCCCTTTAATATGGAAGATAGTCTTTAATACCTCAAAAAACAGAATATTTGCATTTATATTGCATAAGCTGCAGTTTTGTTTTTTTTCTCCTTTTATAAGTCTTTTAAGGAAAGAAAAGCCAGGAGTTGTAATATTCACTCATTTTTCGCCTCCGCGGTTCGCAGTATCAGTGAAGAAAGAGTTAAATTGCAAATTTGTCACTATTGTTACTGATATGCGCGTGCACCCGCTTTGGGTCCAGGATTATATAGATTATTATTTCGCCTCATTACCGGCAACCCGGCAGGATTTAATACAACAGGGGGTTGATCCGGTAAAAATAATATCAGGTTTTGCTGCCCTGAGAAATGGTTTCCTGAAAGAGCTCTCTACTGACATGCTCTTTGATAAATTTTCTTTGCCTAAGAGAGACACGATCCTTTTTGTTTCTTCATCAAGAGGGAG
The DNA here is from genome assembly GCA_016939345.1 of Candidatus Omnitrophota bacterium. Lineage (GTDB taxonomy): Bacteria > Omnitrophota > Gorgyraeia > Duberdicusellales > 4484-171 > JAFGHG01. Next base: position 2,097 of record JAFGHG010000220.1, on the reverse strand, counting down.
TTTTCCTTTTTTAATCAAAACAGTCAAAAAACTTATCGAGAGATTTAACCTAATAGTCATCTACGGAAAAAACAACAAGCTTAAGGATTACCTGCAAAACCTGGAATCAGCTAATATCCGTTTTTTTTCTTTTTATGAACAAATCTGGGAGTTGATATCGCTTAGTTCTGTTATTGTAGCCAAGCCCGGTGGGCTTACAGTGTTTGAGGGTGTTTACAAGAAGAAAAATTTTGTTTTCACTCATTTTATCCCCGGCCAGGAAGAAGAGAATATGAGGATATTGATAGAAAAAAATGTGGCTCGTTTCGCTCGCAGCAAAGACGAGCTGCTTGAAGCTATTATTTATTTTATCGATAGCAACAGCCTTAAGGATGAAGATTATCCCCTGGTTCTTAAAGACATACGCCAGCCTTTAAAAGATTTGATTTCAAAGATTTCTAGCTAAAGATGCCTAAAGAAAGAATCGCAAAAGTAATCCTTCCACTCGCTCTGGATAAAGAATTTGATTATTCTTTCGATCCCGGTACAGAGATAAAGGAAGGAATGAGGGTTTTAGTTGATTTTCGTTCAAAAAAGAAAATAGCCCTGGTAGTCAAGACGACAGCATTTTCGGCTGTAAAAGGTTTAAAGCCTCTTATTCGCTGTCTTGACCGATCTGCGGTTTTAACCCAAGAGCATTTCCAGTTGGCCGATGATCTAAGCCAGATTTATCCCTATTCAAAAGCTGACTTTCTGTATATGATGCTGCCTCAGTATTTAAAGACAAACAGGCAATACAGCCATGCGGCTAAACCAATCCCGCCACTTACCGGCTTAGATCATGAGAGCGGTACCGGCAAAGACAAATACCTTCTGCCCGTATATGTTAAATCTGATTTTTTTAGAGAACGCTACAGCTTCTGGTTTCAGGCGATAAGGGAGAATCTGCAAAAAGGATCTGTGCTTGTCTGTTTCCCTCAGCTCAGTTATCTTTTAAAAGCAAAGGAAATATTTGATAAAGATTTTCCCGGCCTGGTAAAAGTCTTGTACAGCCAGAAAAAAGATATATTTTCTTCCTGGCTTGATTCCCGGCAGAATTCTTTGATATTAGGTACCCGGGTATCCCTTTTATATTATCCTCAGGATTTAAGGCTTATTATAATCGAGGACGAAGCAAACCCGTATTATTTTCAGGAAGAAAAACCCTACCATAACCTTTTTGACCTGGCTTTGATTTTGGCTAGGATGAAAAGAATCCAATTGATTGCCAGTTCAGACCTGCCTTCTTTGTCAGCATACATGATGATAAAAGACCAGAAGATGAGATTAGAAGAACTTACCGATGGCGGCAGGAACATTGAAGTCATTGAAATTGAAAAAACAAGATCGAACAGGGTAATCGGCCCCATAGCCCAGGAATTATTGAGAAAGACGATTGCTGAGCAGAAAAAAACTCTCGTTGTATGGAATAAAAAGGGCTTTTCCAGATTTATAGCCTGTACAGGCTGTAAAAAAATAATCGAGTGCCTGCATTGTTCAGGTTATCTCATATCAAGCCATGAACCTGCACAGGGTGTCTGTCCTTATTGCCAGAGGAGCGTTATCCTGCCTGAGATCTGTCCGGATTGTAAAAACGGCTACCTAAGATCTTTTGGTTTCGGAGTCGAAAAGGTAAGCTCAATAATAAAAAAAATGTACCCAATGACAGTAATCAGCGACAGCCATGAGGATTTAGTTTCATCCCAGATTATTATTTCTACATCAAAAATATTGAACTTTCTTTATGAAATGCAGTTATTCGATTATGGCCTGGTTCTTGATGCTGATTCCCAGCTTCACAGAATAGATTATGATGCAACATTTAAGGCTTTTGCCTATTTCAGGAAATTATCCCTTTTGTGCAGGCATGTCCTTTATATTTTTACCTATAATAAAAGCTATTACTTATTCCAGGGGTTGGGTCAGCAATGGAAGGATTTCTATGATCAGGAGTTAACCATGCGCAGAAAATCGCATCTGCCGCCTTTTGGTATGGTAGCTGAAATAACCCTGCGTTGCAGCGATAAAAATAGCCTTCTTAAGAAGGCTCAGAGAATGTATAATAATTTGAAGGGTGTT
>JAFGHG010000219.1 GCA_016939345.1 Candidatus Omnitrophota bacterium | reverse complement strand
TATCGTGGGAGTAGTTATGCATAAGCCGGTCACTAGAAAAAAAGTCATAGTTTTAGGGATTGATGCCATGGACCCTAATATTACTGAAAAGTTATTTAAAGAAACTAAGCTGCCTAACCTTTTTCGCTTAAGGGCGACAGGGGCTTACTCTCGTCTTACGACTACCATGCCGGCAGAATCTGCGGTTGCCTGGACGAGCTTTGCCACGGGAATGAATCCCGGAAGCCACGGCATATTTGATTTTATTATGCGCGACCCCAAAACATACTTTCCTTATTTAAGCCTGAACGAGATTTCAAATGTCAAGGGAGGCGTTAAAATCCAGATACGCAGAAAAGGGGATACTTTTTGGAATATCCTTTTCCGTAACAAAATCCCCTGTTTTGTTTACTTTTGTCCCAATACGTTTCCGCCAGATGCTCTCTACGGCAGGATGCTTTCAGGAATGGGCGTGCCCGATATTTCAGGGACCATGGGCAGGTTTTCTTTTTATACCACGAAGGTATTGAACGCAGAAGATAAAGATAGCCGGGGCAGAGTTATTTATATAGACTCTAAAAATAATATAATTGAGACAGAAATCTATGGGCCAAAGGTTAATTCTAAAGGGACGATTATTGAAAGTGCTATTCCTCTAAGAATTGTCCTTAGCCCTGAAAGGGAAAATATATCTCTTGAATTTCAGGGAAAACATATCTTTCTTAAAGAGGGTAATTGGAGTGATTGGCAAAGAATATCTTTTAAAATAGGTATATTTAAAAGAGTATACGGGATAGCAAGGTTTTACCTAAAGTCCATTCAGCCGGAATTGGAATTATATATGAGCCCAATAAATTTTAATCCGGAAAACCCTCCTTTTCCTATTTCTTATCCCAAGAATTATTCAGCTAAATTAGCCAAAAAAATAGGCCTATATTATACGCAAGGCATGCCTCATGATACCTGGGCCTTGAGCGAAGGCAGGTTAGATGAAAAGGCCTTTTTAGAACACGTAGATGAAATCTTGAGGGAAAGAAGAGAGATTTTAAATAAGGAATTAGCAGAGTTTAAGAGTGGCGTATTCTTTTTTTATTTTGATACCTTAGATATGGTCCAACATATGTTCTGGCGCTATCTTGATGCAAAACACCCTCTTTATGAAAAAAATCCTTTATACCAGAATAGTATTTTTAGATATTATGAGAAAATCGACCAAATTATCGGCGAAGTATTAAAAGGCGTAGATAAAGATACAACTCTGATTATATTATCTGACCATGGCTTCGGCTCTTTCCGCAAGTCTATACATCTCAATCGTTGGCTTTTGGAGAAAGGACTACTTTTTCTAAAACCGGGAAAAGAAGAAAGCAAAGAATTCTTTGAAGACGTAGACTGGTCTAAGACCAAAGCATACGCCTTAGGATTCGGAGGGATTTATATAAATAAAATTGGCAGGGAAGGTTATGGAGTCGTAAATGAATCTGAAGTCCGGGCCTTAAAGCAGGCTATTATATTAGGCTTAACTCAACTTGAGGACCCCCAAACTAACGAAAAGGTTATAAATAATGTTTATTCTAGCGATGATATATTTAAAGGTCCCTATATAAACGATGCCCCGGATTTATTCGTAGGATTTAATAATGGTTATCGCGCCTCCTGGCAGACTGCTTTGGGAGGAGTACCCAAAGCGCTAACCGAGGATAATAGAAAGAAATGGAGCGGGGAGCATTTATTAGATTTTGCTTTAGTTCCCGGAATAATATTTATGAATAAAAAAATAAATTTAGACAACCCGTCAATTATCGATATTGCTCCGACTCTATTAGGTCTTTTTAGTATTAATAAACCCGAGGCAATGCCAGGGAAAATTTTATTCAGGGATGAAGATAAATAAAAGCTACAAAATAATTACTATTCTTTTGTTTTTCTTGATAATAATTATACTGGGTTTGATATCAAGATTGCAGCAGTCACCCTCCCCCAATATAATCCTCATTACTGTGGACGCCCTAAGGCCTGACCATTTAGGTTGTTACGGCTACCAGAGGCAAACCTCTCCTAATATCGATAAGTTGGCTAAGGAGGGGGTAGTTTTTCTTAACTGTTTTGCTACAGGCCCTGACACAATTGCGTCTCTGCCGGGGTTCTTCACGGGGAGGTATTTAGAAGTCGAAACTCCCAAGCATCTTCTAACTTCCGATAATCTTTTGGATGAGAAATTTACTACCTTAGCCGAATATCTTAAAACAATGGGCTATCATACAGCGGTTTTTGGAAACCACCCGTTTTTAAAAATTAATAAAGGATTTGGACAAGGATTCGATTATTATTGTATGGATCAGAGAATTAAGGATTCGGAGGAGATAACCAAACGTGTGCTAGAATTTTTAAATTGCTATCAAGGCAATAAACCTCTTTTTATCTGGATTCATTATCTTGATACCCATGTTCCTTATATACCTTCTGAAGAATGCCTTAAGAAGTTTGAGAACGATAACCTGTATAAAACCAATGATAAGGTATTAGAATTAAGGCCAAAGCAAGTGCCTTCAATTACTTATTTCGATAGCCTTGGATATATACCACCAGCAGTATTTCGTAAGAGTAAATACAACCTCAACTATTATATTGCCCGCTATGATGCAGCGATATGCCATGCAGATTTCTATATAGGAGAATTGCTTAAAAATATAAGAGATAATACACTCATCATATTAAGCGCAGACCACGGTGAAAGTTTAGGCGAGCATAAGGTGTATTTTACTCATTCGGAGAGTATCTATGATGAAGTATTGCATATCCCTTTAATTATTAAAGACAACCGCTATTTTAAAAAGGGAAAAAAGGTTGCGGGTATGGTTTCTTCTGTAGATATCGTCCCCACAATCTTAAACAGAATAAACCCCGTATGGCATTTCTTTAATAAGCATAGGTTTAATGGCGTAGCTTTAGAAGAACTGGTTAAAAATAAAGAGATGAAGAGAAAATACCTATATTCCTATTATGCTCATAACGTTCGGCTCATCAGAGATATTAAAAGGAATATTAAATATACCATTCGTAAGAACGGAGAACAAGAGTTGTATTTCCTGCCAGATGAATACGCTAACCGGGCAAAAGATGATTCTTTAGGGGTAATCCAAATTAAAGAAGAACTTAAGAGAGAGTTAAAAACGTGGCTTAAGCATTATCCTCTTCGTGCAGATATCAATCCCCAAAAGAAGGTTTTAGATGAAGAAACAAAAGAACTCCTAAGGTCTTTAGGATATCTTCAACAATAGGAGTTTTTAATGTCTTTGATAAGCAAAAGAAAAGTTATTTTTAACCTAATTTTTATCCTTCTGATAGGACTTTCCTTCAGAATCTACGGCTTAGCTAAATATGACTTTTGGCATGATGAAATTATAATGCTTGCCGCAGCAAAGGATTGCACTCCCTCAGTTATTTTAGATTATATCATTTTTCCAAACAGGCCTTTCCATCAAACCTTCTTTTACTTTTTACTTAAATTCTGGATGCTTTTAGGTAAAAGCGAATTCATCTTGCGGCTGTTACCATTGATTTTTGGTTTTTTATCTATCATTACTATCTTTTTCGTAGGCAAGGTATTATTCGATAGGAAAACAGGATTAATAGGTGCATTTTTTTTAGCCTTTTCACCTTTTCATATTTACTATTCTCAAGAACTCGTGCCTTATACCCTTTTTTGTTTTCTGAGCCTGGTCTCAATATATTTCTCTATTAAGGCATTGAAAGAAGACAAAT
>JAFGHG010000218.1 GCA_016939345.1 Candidatus Omnitrophota bacterium | reverse complement strand
TCTCTGGCTATTGCTTTGGCTGCCCAGGATACAATAGCTAACATTATTTCAGGCTTCATGATTATGATTGACAGACCTTTTAGAGTTAAAGATATCATTAAACTTCCTTCAGGAGAGAAGGTCGAGGTCTTAGAAATAGGAGTTCGCAGATCGAGATTCTTGTCAGAGGAAAAAGCTATTATTATAGTGCCGAATCTGGAGTTAAGTAAAAGTAAGATCGTTAATTATACTTACGCCGAAGAATATAAAATTAACAAAAAATGAAGGATATTTACCTGCCATTTATTCATGATGAGCTTTGGCTGGTTAAAGAAACTGGTTTTTTCAGCGACCTGCAGGCCATAAGAGAAACCCAATTTTCTTTAGGTAACGGTTATATGGGTATTAGGGGCATATATGAGGAGATCCCTTACGATTGTAAACCCGGCACCTATCTCGCCGGTGTTTACGACAAGATGACTTCCCAGGTATCCGAGTTGGTAAATATGCCTAATCCGGTTTATTTTAAATTCACCATTGAAGGGGAAAAACTCAGCCTGATATCAATGGATATGCTTGAACATAAAAGAATACTGAACATGAAAAAGGCTGTCCTTGCCCGCAAGACCATATATAAAGACCGCAAGGGACGGCGCTATAATTATCAGTCATTAAGATTTCTTTCTCTGGCCGATAAAAATATCGGAGCCATGCAGATAATGCTTACACCTCTTGATTCCGGGTGCACGTTAGATGTCAACACCACAATAGACACCTCGGTATCAAATGCCGGGTTATTGAGCGAAGGCAGGAAAAGACATTTTCGGATAAAGGAATTAGGAGAGCAGAACGGTTTTAAATATTTAATCATCAATACCTTTGAGAAAAAAAGAACAATTATTTACTGGAGCAGGTTTTATTATCAGCTGGGTTTAAAAAAAATATATAAACAAGATGATATTTTCCGTTTAAAGCTTAAAAAGGGTCAGAGCGTTGTTTTTACCAAAATATTCTACATAAAGCATTTCTCCTATAAAGAAAATCCTGCTAAGGAGAAAAAAGAGACCCATTATGCATACAAAAAAGCTTTCAATCGCAGTTTTTCAGGCCTGCTTAATGATCACATTTATGCTTGGGGCAACCTCTGGTCAAAAGCAGACATGGAGATCCAGGGAACTGAAAGGATCCAGAAAAATATACGTTTTAATATCTTTCATATGCTCATCTGCGCCAACTTTGATGGCGGTTTTTCCAGTGTCGGCGCCAGGACCTTGAGCGGAGAAGGCTACAGGGGCCATGTCTTTTGGGATGCTGAGATATTTCTCTTGCCTTTTTATCTTTATACCATTCCGGAAATAGCCAAGAACATGCTTATCTACCGTTATAACCGTCTTAACGCTTCCAGAGAATACGCCAGGTCCAACGGCTTTAAAGGGGCTCAATTTGTCTGGGAGTCAGCTGATACCGGCCGAGAAGAAACTCCCAGCTGGGCAAGAAATATAGACAGGAGTATTATAAAAATTCATACCCACGAGATGGAGCATCACATAACCGCTGACATAGCTTATGCAGTCTATAAGTATTATCTGGTTACTAAAGACGAAAAGTTCATGCTCGATTACGGTTATGAACTGCTTATTGAAACAGCCCGTTTCTGGGTTTCGCGCATAGAATACGGCAAAAAGAAAAAAAGATACCAGATAAAGAAAGTTATCGGCCCTGATGAGTTTCATATCAATGTAAATAATAATGCCTTTACCAATGTCATGGCTAAATTCAATTTACTTACTGCCTGCAGAATGATACGCAGCTTAAAAAAGAAGCCGGAGCAGTTCAGCAGAATAAAAAGAAAATTAAATATCAAAGACAATGAGCCCCGGCAGTGGAAAGAGATTGCTTCCAGGTTTGATTTAGCAGTAAATAAAGACAAAATAATCGAGCAGTTTGACGGCTATTTTAAATTAAAAGAAGTGGAATTGACCAAGACCGATGAAAACGGCATACCTTTGATACCGGCAAAGATAAAAGCCAAGGACTTGGAAAAAACCCAGCTGGTCAAGCAGGCTGATGTTCTGATGCTGCTTTATCTTTTAAACGATGTCTACGGTAAGGAACTTAAGAAAAAAAATTACGATTTTTATATCTCAAGGACTGTTCACAAATCATCGCTGAGCGCGCCCATACATGCAGCTTTTGCAGTCGAGGTCCAGGACCTACATAAAGCATATAATTTCTTTAACCTGGCTTTGCATACAGACATAAGCAATGTCTATGGAAACACCCCTGACGGAATACACGCCGCTTCATTGGGCGGCACCTGGCAGGCAGTAGTCTTTGGTTTTGCAGGAGTTAAATTAAAGAAGGAAATTTTACATATTGAGCCCTGCATGCCCCGGTTGTGGAGAAAGCTTAAGTTCAATTTGTGCCTTCAAAGCTGTTTTTTTAATCTGGACTTGACCAATGACGATGTTTTTGTTAAATTCAGCTCAAAGAATACCAGGAGCTTTAAGGTTTGCATTTTCGGTAAAGCAAGGTCCTTATCAAGAAGAAAAAAATATCATTTTAAAAGATCGAGCGCAAAGGGCAGAAGTGAGGAATATTATTGATGAAGAAGACGAGACCTCTTAATATCGCGCATTTGCATTGGGGATTTCCTCCGATAATAGGCGGGGTAGAGACTCATCTGACGATTTTGCTCCCCCAGTTAAAAAGACTTGGTCATAATGTCAGCCTTTTGACTTGCGCCATAGAGGGCCTTAAAGGAGAGTATAAGTATCAAGGAGTAAATATTTATAGGACTCCGCTTATGGATTTAAACTGGCTTTATAAAAGAGGCCTGCAGGGGCTGGATGATGAGGTGATGGAGGTGTTTTCAGAGTTCTTTGATGAAGAAAAGCCAGATATAATTCACGCCCATAATATGCATTATTTCAGCCCTGTACATGCAAGGGCTTTGGAGGCTTTATCCAAAAAATTATCCGTACCGCTTATATTGACTGCTCATAATGTCTGGGATGATATCCTTTATCTTGAGCTTACCCATAAAATAGACTGGACACATATCATTGCTGTAAGCCACTTCATAAAAAAAGAGATAATCGGCATAGGCATGGATGACGAAAAGATCACGGTTGTGCACCATGGAGTGAACCAGGAAAATTTTAAACCCGGAGCCGATACAAGCCAGGTATTAAAAAAATACCCAAAACTTAAAGGCAAGAGGATAATTTTTCATCCAGCCAGGATAGGCCTGGCTAAAGGCTGTGATATAAGCATTAAGGCTGTAAACGTGGTAAAGAAAATGGATCCCAATGTCATACTTGTCTTGGCTGGTTCGAAAAATATAATTGACTGGGGAGAGACTCAGCAGAAAGATATCGCCTACATGGTCGATTTAGTCAAGCATTTCGGCATAGAAGATAATATTTTAATCGATATGTATACCCTTGATGAGGTAAAACAGATATATGAACTAAGCGATATATGTCTTTATCCCTCTTCAGCTCCTGAGCCTTTTGGTTTGACCATGCTGGAAGCCATGAGCATGGCTAAACCGATGATAGTAACTAATATGGGGGGAATGCCGGAAGTAATCAAAGACGGCATAAACGGCTTTGTCGTGCCGATGAAGGATTTCGAAGCCCTGGCAGCAAAGATATGCCAACTGCTGGAAGATAAAAAATTAGCAAATCGTTTTGGCTATACCGGAAGACAGATGGTGGAATCTCATTATACTAAAGAGTTGGTGTCCAACGAGACACTAGCTGTTTATGCTAAAGCCTTGGCCAGCAAAGGCAGAGGATAATTTATGGATAGAAAAAGAGGAAGCGGAGTACTGCTGCACATTACATCTTTGCCTTCGGAGTATGGCATAGGTGATCTTGGCCCTGGTGCTTATAGTTTTGCCGACTTTTTAGCTGAAACCCGGCAAAGTTACTGGCAGATTCTTCCTCTCAACCCTACCATTTCAGCCTGCGGCTACTCACCTTATAGCAGCATTTCAGCTTTTGCCGGAAATCCCATGTTTATAAGCCCCAAGATCCTTCTGGATGAGGGTTTATTAAAGGAGGCTGATTTAAGCAGCCAGCCGGAATTTCCTCAAGAAAGGTGCGATTACAACCAGGTGACTGTATATAAGGAAAAAATACTGAACCGAGTCTATGAGCACTTTAAGATTAAAAGTTTGCAGCGGGATGAGTTTAATAACTTCTGCAAAGATCAGGCTTTCTGGCTCGATGATTATGCTTTGTTTAAAGTTATCAGAAATTCAAATAATAAAATCGCCTGGAATGTCTGGGATAAACCTTTAAGAGATAGAAGCCAGAAAGAACTAGATAAGATTAAAATTCTTCATGAAGCAGATATAGAGAAAGAGAAATTTTTTCAATTTCTTTTTTTTAAGCAGTGGTTTTCTTTGAAAAACTATTGTAATCAGAGAAATATCGGTTTAATAGGAGATATTCCGATATACGTTAATTATGATAGTGTTGATGTCTGGAAAAATACGTCAATTTTTAAGCTGGATAAAGAAAAGGAGCCGGCTTTCGTGGCCGGGGTGCCTCCGGATTATTTTAGTTCTACAGGCCAGCTTTGGGGAAACCCGGTATATGACTGGGATGCTTTGAAAAAATCAGACTATAAATGGTGGGTGAGCCGTCTTAAGCATAACCTTTGTTTTTTTGATATACTCAGGATAGATCATTTTCGAGGATTGGTTTCTTTCTGGCAGGTCCCGGGCACAGAAGAGACTGCTGTAAACGGACAGTGGAAAAAAGTGCCGACAAAGGATTTTTTTTCAGTCCTATTTAAGAACATAAAAGAGGTTGCGATCATTGCCGAAGACCTTGGCCTGATCACTGATGATGTAAGAATAGCTTTAAAGCGGCTTGGGTTTCCGGGTATGAAGGTGCTTCATTTTGCTTTTGCTGACAATAACTCAATGCATCCCTACCTTCCTCATACCTATATTGAAAACTGCGTTGTTTACACCGGAACTCATGATAACAACACCTCTTTAGGTTGGTTTAGAAAGGATGCTTCTGAGAATGAAAAGATAAAGCTTGTTAAATATATAGGAAGAGAAAACGAGAATGTTGATGTAAGCTGGGCCCTGATACGTCTGGCAATGGCTTCGGTGGCCTCTATGGCTCTTTTTCCTTTACAGGATATACTAAACCTTGATGAATCCTCCAGGATGAACATACCTTCGACTCCCCAGGGCAATTGGGCCTGGCGTTTTAAGCCGGAACAACTGACTGAGCAAGTCAGAAATAAGTTAAAAGAGCTTACTGAAATTTACGGCCGAGCTTCATAAACATAAGAAATTACAAATAAGAATTTAAATTCTTGAAAAAGTATTTTTGCCATTGAAAATTAGAATTTAGGATTTGTTTCGGACCTAGATATTGGGATTTCGGAGTTAATAAATATTTATGAATGGGGGGGGATAATGATATATTGGGCGCCGTTTCTGCATTTTTACCAGCCGTCTTTTCAATTTCATTCGGTTTTAGTTAAGGTGTGCAATGAATCTTACCGTCCCCTGGTTAAGATGTTTCTCGAGCACCGTTACGCAAAAGTCACAGTAAACATAAATGCAGTTTTATCTGAGTCTCTAAGCGAACACAATGCCCAGGATATAATAATAAATTTAAAAGAACTTGGCTCAAGAGGCCAGCTTGAATTCGTCGAATCAGCAAAGTTTCATCCCATACTGCCTTTGATAAAGAGAGAAGAGGCTAACCGTCAGATAAAGCTTAATAACCAGACAAACAAAGAATTATTCGGCCAGGCTTATAATCCTAAAGGAGTTTTTTCACCGGAGATGTGCTATTCGCCAAGGCTGGCCAAGGATGTAGCTTCTTTGGGTTATAAATGGGTTTTGCTTAGCGGCGTGGCTCATTCCGGAAAATGGCCTCTGGATTTTATCTCCACGCTTCCTAAGGAATGTGGTTCCTTGGCAGTATTTTTCCGTGATGATATTATCAGCAATCAGATAAGTTTTCAGAATACAGACAGCCGGGGTTTTATTAAAGAGCTGATAGCCTTAAGCCAGGGCAAAGAAGATATTTATGTGATCACGGCCATGGATGCCGAGACTTTCGGCCATCACATTAAGGATTGGGATAAAACCTTTCTGGCCAAAACCTATGAGCTTATCGATGAGATCAGAGAATATAATCATTTGAACCAGCAGGAAAAAAAGGCTTTTATTCAGGATAATAAGGATCTATTTGACCCAGAGGGGAGGATACCCTTAATAGAGACAATTACTATAAGCGAACTTTTGACTAGGTTTCCTTTGCAAGAAACTAAACCGCCAAAGCCTTCATCCTGGAGCACAAACAAGGATGAACTTGCTCAGAGAGATTATTATCCTTTATGGAAAGGTTCAGGCAACATGATACACTACTTGCAGTGGGAGCATTTGGCTTTAACCAACGAGATTGTAGATCGGGCCCTGAATATCAAAGAACATAATGATCTGACAAGACTCTATGCCAAAATTGCCCGGAAGGTTTTTGATAAAGCTCAGGTAAGCTGCCAATTCTGGTGGGCCAATAAAGCAAAAGGTCTCTGGAGCGTTAACCTAATAAATAAAGGGTTAATGCTTCAGGAGGAGGCTGCGCTAAATGCTTTTTTAGCCATTGTCAATTCCCGCTTAAGCTCATACACAAAAAAGGAGTTTTATTATAAAACTGCTGCCTGCAGAGTTATCGCTGGAAGGATAAGGGATCTTATAATCGTTTAGGCATTAAGATGGATAAGATTAACAAAACAAGATCTGCAAAAAAGACAGATAAAAACAAAGAACTTGACCATAATACCTCTACAAGGGAGTTCTATAGGAAGTTGCTGATAATGCAGGAAGAAGAAAGAAGGAGGATCTCAAGGGATTTGCACGATGAGACCGGTCAAATGGTTATAGCTTTGGGAGCATCGCTTAATGTTATCGAGAAAGAACTGCGCAAAGACAATATTGAGAAGGCATTCGAGGTAATAGATGAAAACAGAAAACTCATACAGGAAATAGCTCAGAAAATGAAGACCATGGCCCTAAACCTAAGGCCGCCGGCCTTAGATATTTTGGGCTTATCAGCAGTTTTAAGGGAGTTTTTTTCTCAGTGCACGAAGTCTAATCCGGTCAAGATTAAATTTACAGAGAACACAAAAGGGGCAAAACTAAATGATAATATCGAAATAACCCTATACCGCATAGTCCAGGAAGCAATTTATAACATCTTAAAGCATGCAAACGCCGATGAGATCAAAGTAAATTTGATCTATGAAGATAAAAAGCTGCTGCTTTTGATAGAAGATAACGGCAAAGGTTTTGATTTAGCCGGATATTTAAACCAGTTTGATCCTACAAAAACAGGGCTAAGAGGCATAAAGGAAAGGCTCGATATTTTAGGCGGCAGCTTTAGTATTGATTCAGCTCAAGGTTCAGGAACCAAGCTCAAGATATTTCTTTCTCCTGTCGATAAGGATTCATTTTTATAGAAAAAGGATATGGTTTATGGCTATTGAAGTGATGCTTGTAGATGACCATTCTATAGTCCGCCAGGGCATAAAATCAGTGATATCCCAGGATCCGGGGATTAAGGTTGTTGCTGAGGCTTCTGACGGGAAAAAAGCTATAGAGCTGGCAAAAAATAAAGATTTAGATGTAGTGATTATGGATATAACCCTGCCGCTTTTAAATGGTTTAGATGCGAGCCGCCAGATAATGAAGGAAAATAAAAACCTGAAGATTTTGATTTTAAGCATGCACGAAAACCGGGTTTTTATAGAGAAGGCTTTGGATTATGGCATCAAAGGATATTTACTCAAAGAATCTGCAGCCGATGAAATAATAAAAGCAATAAGGGAAGTAAACGCCGGCAGATATTTTTTAAGCTCAAAAATATCTTCTTTGGTTATTGAAGATTATGTTTCTAGAAAGAATAAACCCATAAAGATAAAGGGCCAGTCAATACTTACCCCGCGGGAAAGAAATATCCTGCAGCTTATAGCCGAAGGTTCCAGTAATAAAGAAATAGCCCTGAAATTAAACCTGGCTTTAAAGACAGTTCTTGTCCACAGGAACAATATCATGAAAAAACTAGGCATACATAACCAGGCCCAGCTAATCCGCTTCGCTCTTAAAGAGGGTAT
>JAFGHG010000217.1 GCA_016939345.1 Candidatus Omnitrophota bacterium | reverse complement strand
TTATTTTAGTTTACCTTATTTACCTTTGAAATTCAATTAAAACAAAAATATTATTTAGCCTTTTAATTTTTAGAAAAATATGGTATATTTTCTTTCCTAAACTATTATGAGTAAGTTTATAATAACCAAATTAAAAGCATCCCTATTGATTTTTTTCCTTCTATTTTCTGCCTACCCGGCTGCTGATTTTTTGAAAAAATTCACTTTTAATGAAGATAAGGCCCTTAATGGCTGGAGGAATATGGTCTTAAAAGGCCATGTAAGCTATCAGCTTATGAAAGAGGGGAGTGAGGGGTATATACAGGCATCCAGTGAAAAAGCAGCTTCAGCCCTTTATTACCGCATAAACTTTAAAGCCGAAGATTACCCGCTTTTGCAGTGGAAATGGAGCGTTTTAAAATTTCCCAATACTACAGAGGCTGTAACTGCCGAAGAAAGAGACGATTATGCGGCCAGGATATATGTTATTTTTCCTTTTTTGAGCTTTTCTTCATCTAAATTCTTAGAGTATGTCTGGGCTGAACATACTCCTGTCGATACTATAATGACCAGTCCGGCCGGAGAAAATGTAAAAATAATAGTGGTTCGCAGCGGCCGGGCAGCCAACGGGGAGTGGTTTTCTGAGACCCGCAATGTCTATGATGATTATGTAAAGGCTTTTGGCGAAAAACCTAAGCGATTAATAAGAGCTTTAGCTATCATGTGTGATGCCGACAGTACCAATACCTCAGCAGTATCCTTATTCGATGATATAGCCGTAGCCGGCAGATAGAGTTTAAAAACAGGAGGGTTTGTGATGAAAAAAGCAAAAAGAAGAAAATTTTTTGTAGATAAGGCTTCTCAATTAGCTTATATGGGTTTAATAGCCGTTCCTTTGGTAGTCCTTCTTGTTGTTTTATACTACCTGATTTACTACTCTGTTTTTAATGAAATGCTTATACCCGAGGCTATTGCATCAACGCTATTACCGGCCATGAAAAAAGTCAACCTGGTTGTTATAGCTATATTTCCCATAACTATATTGCTTATCCTGCGTATGTCTTTAATTTTTTCTAACAGGCTGGTAGGGCCTTTGGGTCGTATAGAGAATGATTTGGATAAGATAATTTCCGGTAATTCCAACCTGCGCCTTAAGATTCGGGATGATGACAAATTGAAAACTCTTGTCAGTAAAATAAATAGCGTTGTTGACAAGCTGGACAAATACAAGAAATCCTAAACTTTTATCTTGTCTTCTTTTCCCGCTAACTTTCCTTTATAGCCCTTGATTTTAGACTCTAGGAGTTTATAATATAACTCAGTCTTTAATCAAAAACCATGATTCTCTTTTTCCAGTCACTTAATCCAGTATTGCAGGCACTTATAGCCGGAATTTTTACCTGGTTTGTGACTGCCTTGGGTGCTGCAGCTGTCTTTACTACTAAAAGATTTAACCAAAAAATACTTGATTCCATGCTTGGTTTTGCTGCCGGGGTTATGATAGCTGCCAGTTTCTGGTCTTTGCTCAGCCCGGCCATAGAGATGTCTCAGGATAATCCTATGGGGCAGTGGTTTCCGGCTGCGGCTGGTTTTTTCCTTGGAGCTGTTTTCTTAAGGTTGATTGATAAGATATTACCGCATCTTCATATAGGTTTGCCTACTGAAGAAGCTGAAGGAGTAAAAACATCATGGCAGCGCAGTACCTTGCTTGTATTGGCTATAACTCTGCATAATATTCCCGAAGGCCTGGCCATAGGAGTTGCTTTCGGGGCAGTTACTGCAGGTTTGCCTTCTGCTACTTTAGCAGCTGCCATTACCCTGGCAGTCGGTATAGGTATACAGAATTTTCCTGAAGGGTTTGCCGTGTCAATGCCGCTTAGAAGAGAAGGTCTTTCTCGTATAAAAAGCTTCTGGTACGGTCAGTTGTCAGCTATAGTAGAACCGATAGCAGCTGTTATCGGAGCAGTAGCAGTTATTATGGCAAAGCCAGTTTTGCCTTATGCTTTAGCTTTTGCTGCCGGAGCTATGATTTTTGTAGTGGTAGAGGAAGTAATACCTGAATCGCATCGTAACAAAAATACCGACCTTGCAACTTCAGGAGCAATTATCGGCTTTTTGGTCATGATGATCCTTGACGTAGCTTTAGGTTAAAAGGAGCAATGATGGTCACAAAATTATCAAAGCTGGAAAACATAGAAGAGGAAAGCCTTTCTTTTGATGATATGAATGCAGACGCTGTAAGAAGGCATGTTATGCAGGCTACGCGTAATTTTAAAAACTCCTGGCGTAACCTTGCCCAGGCCCTTCATGTTGTTTGGAGAGAAAAACTATATAGAAAATGGGGTTATGATAAATTCGATCAATATACTGCCAAAGAAGTTCGTATCCGCAAACATACCGCAATGAAGCTTATACGTTCATACATGTTTCTTGAGCAGGAAGAGCCGCTTTATCTGAAAGAGGCAGATGCCCCTGAGGGTCCAAAAATCTTACCTAGCATAGATGCTGTCAATCTCCTGCAAAGAGCAAAAAAAAATCTTGATGAAAAGGGGTATCAGAAGATCAAGGATGACCTTTTTAACAAAGAAAGAGATGTCCGTGAGGTAAAAAAAGACTTAACCGCCCTTGTCTTTCAGCGCCGCAAGGACCTTGACCCTGAACAGGAGAGGACAAAGAGCGGCAAAGTTTCGGTTGAGAGATTTGTTTCAAAGCTTAAGGCTTTTCGCTATGAAGTAGAGGCTTTACACATATTACCTGGATACATAGCAGATGAAATAGACAAGCTTATAAAAAAAATAAAAGATGCTCAAAAGTGAAGAGATCCAAAAAAAGATCGTAATATTCTGGCCGCTGTTTCTGGTGCTATTGATTTATTCCGGCTTGATGGCTTTAGTAATCTTCAAGGCCTACAACCTTACCGGGCAAAAGATAATCTATACTTTGGATGATGCATATATTCATATGTCTATTGCTAAAAATATTGTTTTGCACGGGGTCTGGGGTGTCAATTCCAGCGGTTTTACGCCGTCATCATCTTCTCCTCTGTGGGTATTGATGTTGGCGGTGACCTATTTTGTTTTTGGGGTCAAGGAATTAGCACCAGGCTTGTTTAGTATTATATTCTCGATCCTATCGATAATAATAGTTTTTTATGTTTTGAGGTCTTTTAAGGTCAAAGGCTGGAAATGTTTTGTCTGGCTTTTATCGATTGTCGTTGTCACGCCGATGACGACCCTGACTTCAACCGGCTTGGAACACACG
>JAFGHG010000216.1 GCA_016939345.1 Candidatus Omnitrophota bacterium | reverse complement strand
CCGCCGGCCGGCATCCTGATATCTAAAATTATCAGATCAGGCCTCTCTTGATGAGCCTTCATCACAGCTTGCATGGCATCGCTGGCAACTATCACCTCA
The DNA here is from genome assembly GCA_016939345.1 of Candidatus Omnitrophota bacterium. Taxonomy (GTDB): domain Bacteria; phylum Omnitrophota; class Gorgyraeia; order Duberdicusellales; family 4484-171; genus JAFGHG01. Next base: position 7,137 of record JAFGHG010000216.1, on the reverse strand, counting down.
AAATTATTGGCTTTTAATCTCGATGCTAATAACCTTACGATATTTGGCTCATCATCAGCAATAAGTATCTTTCTTCTCATAACTCTGTATATTATAATACATTTTGATAAATTCAAACATTTCTATTTATCAAGATTTGATATCAATTCCCCTGGGCTAAAACCATCCTGGGGATATTGTGAAATATCAGTTTTTATCATCAAATCAGGCAATAATGACTTTATCTTTTTTATTACCTGCGCAGTACCCTCTTCATTTTCTGATTTAAAGATTAAAAATACTGAATTTCGCTCTTTGCCTATAAAGGATAATTTAACCGGGCTATTATCCTTTATCTTGGCCTGGATATTATCGATAAAATTATCATGGAGAGCTGAATCTTTGAGGCCGCATTCAAAAGTAAATCTGGCAAGGGCGAAAGCCGCCTCCTCTTTCAAAGAGTCATTTAAGGCTTCAAGAATAGATTCTTCAAAAAACTGCCTATAAGAATATTTAGGCAGAGTAAAAACAAAAGCTGTGCCTGGATTGGTCTTTGTGTCCAGGTTTGTCTTCTGAGATGTGGCTTCATGCTCAAGAGGGGATACCGGAGGGCTTTCAACCCATATCTGGCCCTTATGTAGTTGTATTATTCCTTTGCTTATGGCTAGACCAAGACCGGTTCCCTTTTCCCCCGGTCCAGGGGTGCGGCCGAACTGCTGAAAGCGGGTAAAGACCTTGGGCAGGTCATCCTCAGATATGCCCGGGCCTGAATCAGAAACAGAACATTCTATGTTTGAATCTTTTTCGTTCAAGGTTATCAATATAAAACCCGAAGAAGTAAATTTTAAAGCGTTGCCTATAAGATTATGGAAAACCTGTATTATTTTATCACGGTCAAAAAAAGTCTGGATTTTAGGACTGCCGGCGCTCAGAAATAGCTGCAGGCCCTTGCTGCTGACCCTGGGGGTAAAGGTAAGAATAAGGCCTCTGGCCAGCTCTACGAGATCATAAGAGGCTTTTTTTAATTTTATTTTTCCGGCCTCGATCTTAGATATATCAAGAAGATTATCGATTATCCTCCTTAAGCGATCTATATCTTCAAGGCAGATAGAAAGGAATTCTCTTTGAGCTTCAGTAGTATCGCCTAGTATGCCGTCGAGAACCTGGGAAACCGACTCTCGTATGGTAGTAAGAGGGGTTCGAAGTTCATGAGAGACCATGGATATGAATTCTGACTTAAGCTGATCAAGCTTTTTTAATTCCTGATTTTTTTTCTCAAGCTCTTTATAAAGGATTTTTATGCCGTCGTTGGTCTTCTTGCTGGCCCACTCCTGGTTGGCCAGCTTTACCTTTAATACAGCCATTTCCTGGTTCAATTTGATAAACTCAAGATTAAAATCAAACTCTTCTTTTTTATCCATAACAACTGCCTCTTAAAATAATTTATTGATTGCGTTAAGCAAAGGTTCGCAGTCAGAGGTCTTAACGCAATAGTCATCTGCACCGGATTCTTTTGCCCTCAGGGCGTCAACAGCATCGATAGAACCCGTGGTGATGACTATTTTCGGCCTTTGAAATCCTTTGAGTTCTCGTATTTTTTTGCACACTTCAAAACCAACCGTATCCGGCATCATCGTGTCCAAGATGACAATGTCAGGGTTCTCCGCCTCAAACTTCTGCAGCCCATTATTTCCGTTTTCAGCTGTAGCGATTTTATCAAAACCTGCCCTTGTAAGATAGCGTACCATTATTTTTTTATCCTGTTCACTGTCATCAATAATAAGTATTTTTTTATCCATTTATCCTCCCTGCTTATATGTTTCAATATATGGACTCAAAACTGCCCTGTTTCTTCAGCAATTAATTTCTGGCCTTTCTCTGCCTTGGCAAGACTCTTGGGTATGGAAAAATGAAATTCTGCGCCTTTGCCCGGTTCTGATTTTATCCAGATTTTTCCCCCGTGATCATCTATTACTTTTTTTGCAATACACAGGCCGGCGCCAGTTCCTTCGTATTCGCTCTCAGTATGCAGCCGGCTAAAGATGCCAAAGACCTTATCGTGAAACTCTTCGGCTATTCCAATACCGTTATCCTTTACAAAAAATTCATGGACCAAAGGCCTTTTGACGTAACCGATCTCTACTCTCGGCCTTTCAGTGTTGTTTTTAGAAGAAAACTTAATTGCATTGTTTATCAAATTCAGAAAAACTTCGGTAAGCTTGATCCTGTCGCATACAATCATCGGCAGGTTATCATCAATTATAAGCTCAGTATTGCTGTTTTCTATGTCAAACTTTATCCTTTCTACAACGGTATCGATTATTTCTCTGCTGCTTATCTCTTCGTAAGGGTTTTTAATTCTGGAAATCCGCGATAAAGCAAGAAGGTCGTCTATCAATTTATTCATGCGGCTGGAGCCTTTTATTATCTCATCAATAAATTCTCTGCCCTCAGCATCAATCTTTTCTTTGTAGTCTTCATCCAGAAATTTGGCAAAGGATGCTATGCCCCTTAAAGGAGCTCTCAGATCATGGCTAGCTGTATAAACAAACCTGTCTAATTCTTCGTTTACCTCTTCAAGAAGAGCTTTCTGCTGTTCTAATTCTTCCTTTTTTTCTTCAACCTTGGCTTTTGCCTCAAGAAGGTTATCGGTCATCTGGTTGAAGGTCTGGGCTAGTTCGCCTATCTCATCACCAGAATTGATGCCTGCACGGGCTTTTAAGTCACCCTTTGAAATGGTCCGGGAAGTCTGGGTCAATAATTTTATGGGCTTTGATATTGAACGTGCTGTTAAAACAGCCAAAGAAACTACAACGACCATTAAGAGCATACTTATCTTGATCAGGTTCGTGCGCAAATCTTCCGCCGGCAGGAAGACCTCGTTCGTGTCTATTTTGACCACCATGCCCAGATTAAAAGTCGAAAGGTGCCTCCAAACGCCTAAAACTTCATTGCCTCTATAGTCCTTGAATATCTTAGAACCATCCTCATGTTTTAAGGCTTTATCTAAAACTAAGCCGATATCCGAGGACAGGTCAAATTTTCTTTTAAAAGAAGCATCAGGATCAAAACGCAAAGGGATAACTGAAGAAATTTCTTCATTAATTCTTGATACAATAACTACCTCTCCGGTTCTTCCCAGGCCGGTGTAATCTCTGGTAAACTTAAACAAGCCGGAATTGTCCATCTGAGCTATTATCAGCCCGATATAATTACCGCCTTTAAAAACAGGTGCGCCGATAAAAACTGCTGCGCTATTACTGGCCTGGTCATACTCAAAAGAAGATATCTCTGTTTCCCGGGACTTATTTATCCGGATAAAGACATCGGCCAATTGAGAAAACTTGTTGCGCATGGCTAATTTATAAAGAGAATCAAAATCGCCGTTTTCTCCTGCTGAAAAAAGGATATCCCCATCAGGGTTAACCAGAAAAAGGTTAGTATAATTATTTACTTTCTGATGATAAATCAAAAAAGGCCTGAATTCATTATCAACGAAATCATATCCATCGGACCCTGCTGACTGATATTTTTCAATTGCGTAGATTATATCGGAAGTCCGGGAAAGATTAATAAGATTTTTCTTTTTTTCGCTTAAAAAAACTTCAATCTGAAAAGCCTTATTATCAGTCATGGTTAACAGGTTCTTGTTTATCTCTTCCTTTAATACCCTGCGGGAGCTGTTATAGCTGACATAAATAGCCGCAGTCATGGGCAGCAGGGCTATAAGCAAAAACCAAAAAATAAGTTTTGTTGTTATTTTAATCTTTAACATGACTTTGAATCCCGTATATTCCTTATAAATAAAATTATACCTTTAAAAAATTAAATTCCCAAATAAAAAATCCCCCGGTTAAGGGGGATTTTTACATATGTTTTACTTAAATTTTATCAATCTCTTTTCAAAGGAAGTATACCGGCCATATCTCCAATAACATTGATCAGTTCAGTATTACTGGGGACTACTATTTTAGCGTTGTCCCTTAGAGAATTTTCCACGGCCTCAAGCTTTCTGAGCAGTTGAGCATTACCTACAAAATACTGCTGGGCAGCTTCATTGACCAATTTAATAGCCTCAGCTTCTCCCTCGGCCTGCAAAATCCTGGCCCGTTTTACGCCTTCTGCCTTTTTTATCTCCGAACGCTTTACGCCGTCGGCAGCTGTCTCGGCAGCAGTTGCAAAATCAACAGCAGCAATCTTTTCGTTTTCCGCCTTTACTACCTTGTTCATGGTATCCTGTACATCTTTGGGCGGCTCGATTTCTTTTAATTCTGTCCTGACTATTTCTATCCCCCAGGCTTGGGTTTCCTCGCGAAGGGTCTTATGAAGTTCGTCATTGATCTTGCCTCTCTCACTGTTGGCAGATTTTAAAGTAAGGGTTCCGATTATATTTCGCAAAGTTGTCCTGGCCAGATTGACTATCTGCCATTTATAATCGTTAACATTATATTGGGAATTCTTTACAGATTCCTCATCGTTCTTAACTTTAAAATAAACCTGGGCGTCTACGCTGGCATTAAGATTATCAAATGTTATTATTTCCTGTCTCTCGGCATCGACCATCTGTTCGGTAATGTTAATCTGATACATTTTCTCTATTATCGGGATAATCCAGTGAAAACCCGGTTGGGCAAAACGATTATAGCTTCCGAGACGCTCGATCAGACCTCTGGTGGTAGGGCGCAATATTCTGATGCCCATCAGAAATATTACGATCACAATTGCAACTATCCAGTAAATCATGATACACCTCCTCAATGAGACCATACTTTTTTGCTAATCAGTTGAGCAAAAAGTATATGGTCGAATTGATCCCCGCACCAATTTGTGTACTTATAAATATGCTAAAAATTGTTGTGGGGATAAGTTCGGACATGCAACTTATGTTCGTTTTACTCCGTAAGTTTCGTCCTCACTTATAGTACTCCATTGCCTCCGGCAGTTCCCTGCGAAGGTTTTCTATTCTTTTTTCTGCAGAAGGGTGGGTCGATAAGAACTCCAAAGGCCTGTTCTTTGATTCCTGGCTCATCCTCTGCCAAAAGTCTATTGCCAAATTAGGGTCATAACCGGCTAAGGCCATGATTATTAATCCAATATGATCGGCTTCCTGTTCATGTGTGCGGCTGAAAGGAAGCAATACGCCGACATTTGCTCCCAAGCCATAGGCCAGCATTGAGATATTTCTGGTTTTATCAGGCTGTTCTTTTAAAGCCTCTGATAAAAGGACGTTGCCGAACTCAGCAAGCATATACTGGCTCATCCTCTCTCCGGCATGGTTAGCGATAACATGGGCTATCTCATGGGATAAAACTGTAGCCAGGCCGCTGTCGTCTTTTGTCACTTTAAGAATCCCTGTGTATACGGCGATTTTTCCTCCGGCCATGGCAAAAGCATTTACTGTGTCGTCATCTTCGATAAGGTTAAATTCCCAATCGTAAGACTTAACCTGATCACCCATACCTTCTTTGATCATAAATTCCTCGGCGGACTCTGCTATCCTCTTGCCTACTCTCTCAAGCACTTGGATTTTTTCTCTATCCTGAGAAAGCTTAGATTCACTTATTATCTGACTATAACTTTCCTGGCTAAGGGAGGCCAACTGAGATGCCGGCAAAAATGATATTTGTTTCCGGCCGGTTATAGGCACAGTTGCACAACCAGCTACCAGCATTATACAAATAACCAGGGGTAGTTTTTTAAACATTATTCTAATATTACTTCTATGGGTTATGGTTACGATGCCCGTTTAGTAGTTAGGTTAGGTATTTAGTAATTACCCATATACAACTTTAAGCCGTAACCGATACGGGCTTCGTTACCCTAACCGTTACCGAACGCCTTACATAGATATACTGCACATTCCCCTAATATGCTGACTTCAATATCTGATATACATCATTGGTATCAAGCTCAAGGAAAGCGCCTACTGGGCCAAAACGGGTTGTCTTATCAGCCATAGCGCCAAGGTCATTTTCGTTTACACCCACTTCCCGCAAACGGCTGGGCATAGAGAGAGAACTGAAAAATTCACGAGTCTTATCGATTGCTGCCCTGGCTTTCTTGTCGGCAGAACCTTCCTTAATATTAAATACGTTCTCTGCATAGTTAACGTATTTAACCAGCCTCTTATCATCCATAACATATTCGAGCCAGTAAGGAATAAGCAAGGCCAGGCCTATGCCATGAGTCAGATCAGTGACCGCGCTTATAGAGTGTTCAATATAATGAGTCGACCAATCGCCTGTTTTGCCATAGCTTAATATCCCGTTTAAAGCTAAACTGCTTGCCCACATTAACTGGGCTCTAGCCTGATAATTATCAGGCTCATTGATGACAATAGGCGCATAGTGAATACAGGTCTTCATCAATCCTTCAGACAATCTGTCTTGAAGGTAAGTATCATCTTCTTTGGAAAAATACTGCTCCAGAATATGGCTGTAGATGTCCACCACTCCGGCTGCAGTCTGCTCTTTGGAAACGCTGAATGTATAAGTGGGATCGAGAACTGAAAACAACGGTCTTAATATATCGCTTCCTGCCGGCAGCTTTTCTTTAGTCTGCTCGTTGCTTATCACAGCAAAACCGTTCATCTCTGAACCAGTAGCAGATAAAGTCAAAACAGTTCCAATAGGCAGGGCTTTATATATATCTCCTTTCTTGGTGAAGAAATCCCAGGGATCATTTTCGTAGTAAACTCCCGCTGCAACCGCCTTAGCGCAATCTATAACGCTTCCACCTCCGACAGCTAATATAAAATCAAGGCTATGAACCCTGCATAAAGCTACGCCCTGGCGCACGCTGACTATCCTAGGATTAGGCTTTATTCCTGAAAGCTCTTTGTATTCTATACCAGAATCAGTAAGCAAATTGACAATCTTTTGATAAATACCGTTTCTTTTGATGCTGCCCTGGCCGTAAACAAATAATATCCTGCTGGAGTATTTTTTTATTTCCTTGGGTATCTTTTCAATCTTATTCTTACCAAAAAAAACTTTAGTAGGTATTGAGCAATCAAAATCGGTCATAATACCTCCTGTTAATGTTTTAATAGATTTTACCAAATCCCCGTGAATAATCAATTCTGCTGTAAAAACCCCATCTAGGAAATTATATACTGATTTCAGACATAAAACAATTATCTTTTACTTTACAATTTCT
>JAFGHG010000215.1 GCA_016939345.1 Candidatus Omnitrophota bacterium | reverse complement strand
GCGAAGCAATTTATCGAAAATAAATAAGAACCGGCGAAAGGGCGAATACTTTCTTACGGATATAGTAGAAATATTGTATAATCAGGGCGATTACATAGCTTCATTTTTTCTTGAAGACGGAAAAGAGATCATGGGCATAAACACTCAGGCAGATTTGCAGGTAGCAGCTAAGATAATGCGTTACCGGGTAGTAACAGAGCTTATAACCAGAGGGGTGAGCATAGTTGACCCTGAAACTACTTTTATTTCTCAAGGGGTAAAAGTCGGTAAAAATACTGTAATTTACCCCTTTACGTATATTGAGGAAGGTGTTATAATTGGCAGGCATTGTCGCATAGGCCCCTTTATTCATATACGTAAAGGCAGTCGTATTGCCGATAAAGTCTTATTAGGCAATTTCTTAGAGATAAACCGCAGCAGTATAGGCAATAATACGAAAGTAAAGCATTTTTCTTACATCGGCGATGCTTTTATAAAAGAAAATGTCAATATTGGCGCCGGGACTGTTATTGCCAATTACGACGGCAGAAACAAACATAAAACCTTTATAAATAAAGGAGCATTTATCGGCAGTGATACTGTTTTGGTGGCTCCGGTCACTATCGGCAAAGATTCAGTTACCGGGGCTGGCTCGGTTGTGACCAAAGATGTCAAAGCCGGACAGATTGTCGTAGGTGTTCCAGCCCGTGCCTTTAAGAAAAAGAGGTAGTTATTATGAACAAACTTGTTGTTTTTAGCGGAAGTTCAAACAAAAAGCTGGCTGAAAGGATCTGTAAGTGTTTGAAAATAAAATTGGCTAATGTCGATGTAGCGAGGTTTTCTGACGGTGAAGTAAGCGTAAAAATAGAAGAAAATGTCAGAGGTAAAGATGTCTTTTTAATTCAGCCTACATGCCCTCCGGTCAATGACAATCTTATGGAATTGCTTATTATACTTGATGCTTTACGCCGGGCTTCTGCTCAAAGAATAACAGCTGTTATACCTTACTTTGGTTATGCCCGCCAGGACAGAAAAGACCAGCCGCGGGTACCGATAACCGCTAAATTAGTAGCAAATATACTGACTGGAGCAGGTGCTGATAGAATATTGACCCTTGATTTACATGCCGGACAGATACAAGGATTCTTTGATATTCCTTTGGATCATCTTTTTGCCATAAATGTTTTTTCGGACTATTTTATGAAAATTAAAAAAGTTAATGATCTGGTCGTGGTTTCTCCCGATGTCGGAGGCATAAAGATGGCCCGGGCATATGCTAAGAGATTCAGCTGTGGTTTGGCTATAGTCGATAAAAGGCGTAACAGCCCGGATTCTACAGAGGTCATGCATATTTTAGGAGATGTAGACGGGAAAAACGTGATCTTGGTTGACGACATGGTCGCTACCGGCTCTTCTCTGGTAGAGGCTGCTAAAGCTTTAAAGAAAAACGGGGCGAAAAAAATATATGCAGCAATTACCCATGGAGTGCTGACAGGAGGGGCTGTAGACAAAATCAATAATTCCTGCATAGACACATTATTGATAACAGATTCAATACCGATGAAAAAAGAAAAGAGCAGTAGAAAGATAAAGGTCGTTTCAGTGGACATTTTATTTGCTGAAGCTATTAAAAGGATACATTTTGAGCAATCAATCAGCGTGCTGTTTGATGCAATAGGGAGATGAAATTATGGAGAAATTAAAGATTACAGTTAGCAAGAGAGAAACCAGAGGCAAGGGTCCTGCCAAGAGACTGCGAAGAGTCGGTTCGATACCAGCAGTAGTCTATAGTGAGTCGCTAAACACCTGTTTAACTATCCCTTTGGAAAGCGTAAAAATATTACAATCTATACATTTTTCAGAGAGTACCATTATAGATTTGGAGATCAGCGATAATAATAAAGCAGAAAGTATTCCGGTTATTATAAAAAGCATAGAGTTTAATCCCATAAACGAAGCTGTCACTCATATCGATTTTCTCAAGGTATCTTTGGAAGAGAAGATTACCGTGCATATTCCTCTGATACTTAAAGGTGAAGCCAAGGGAGTAAAAGACGATGGAGGAGTGCTTGTACAGGCTCTGAGAGAAATTGAACTGGAAGGTCTTCCTTTGGATATACCCGAGAACATACAGATAGATATATCGGAATTAACCATAGGTCATTCCATACACGTCGAGGATTTAAAAATCCCTGACAACCTGGAAATAATAACAGACCCGGAAGAAAGCATAGTATCTATAGCAGCTAAAAAAGAAGAGCCGGAAGAGGAAGCATTGGCGCCGGAAGCTGAAGGAGTCCAGGAGCCTGAGGTTATCAAGGAAAAGAAAGATACTGAAGAATCGGCTAAAGAGCCTAAAGAAGGCAAAAAAGAGGGTAAGAAAGAAGGCAAGCAAGAATAACTTCTGTTACTGCGAAATATTTTTACAAATCATACCCGATCTTTATCAGGCTTAATTATCGCAGAATAAAAATTTAATCAGAATTCTGTTCTAGGATAATGAAGATCCTCTTTGGTTTAGGAAATCCTGGCAAAAGATATAAAAATAACCGGCATAATATCGGTTATATGATCGTTGATAAACTAGCAGAAGATCTGCGGATTTCTTTTAAAAAAAGCCTTTTATTAGCAGCCAGCTTGGTCAGATCAAAAGTCTCTGGCCAGGAGATATTGCTTGTTAAGCCAATGGGCTTTATGAATAATTCCGGATTATCAGTCAAGAAAGTCCTGAAAAAATATAGGTCCAGAATTGATGATATACTGATTATTTATGATGATGCCGATCTTTCTATGGGTGAGGTAAGGCTGCGTAAAAAAGGCTCAGCCGCCGGCCACAACGGTATGCATTCGGTCATAGAGGCTCTTAATACAAACCAGATCAACCGTTTAAGGATAGGAATTTCTAAACCAGAAAGTGAAAAGGCGGATTTATCTGGCTATGTTCTTTCTGACTTTGATTCCAAAGACAACGAACTGTTACAGCAGGTTTTAGAAACTGCTCGGTCAGCTTCCTTGGATTGGATAAAAAAAGGCGAAGAGTTCGTTATGCAAAAGTACAATCGAAGCAAGCCGAGTCCGTGATTAACGGATGGTGTTTGAGAAGGAGGTTTAAACAAGTGAACAGGAATTATGAATGTATGGCAATAATATTGCCGGATTTAAGCGATCAAGAGTATGAAGAAATCTCAGAAAAAATAGTAAAAAAAATAGAGAGCTCGGGAGGAAAAGTCCTGGCTTCTAAAATCTGGGAGAAAGAAAGGAATTTTTACTATTTTCTAAAAAGCCGCGGCGCAGAAAAAAAGAAATACTTTAAAGGCTGTTATTGGTTCATTAATTTTGTTCTTGATACAGAGAGCCTTTCAGGCTTAAAAGAAACCATAAGACTGGAAGAAAGAATCCTTAGGAACCTGATCATCAACAAAGAAAGCTCTAAGACAGCTTTTTCTTCTTGAAGAGAATATATATCTTTTATTGCTGTAAAAGTTTTT
>JAFGHG010000016.1 GCA_016939345.1 Candidatus Omnitrophota bacterium | reverse complement strand
GTCTATATAATAGCAGGAAAATAAGGACAATATAATATGGCATATCAAGAACTATATAAATCCGGTAAACTACAGGAAATAGCCCTGAAGCTAAAAGAGAGGCTTAAAGCCTGCGACCTTTGTCCCAGGAATTGCCTGGTTAACCGCGCCAATGACGAACTGGGGTTCTGCGGAGCCGGCAAGCTGGCCAGAGTAAGCAGCGCATTTTTGCACTTTGGCGAGGAGCCGGAGATAGTGGGAAAAGGCGGCTCAGGAACTATATTTTTTTCCTTTTGCAACCTAGGCTGTATATACTGTCAGAATTATTCAATATCTAACATAGGAGAGGGCCATGATATAAGTGCCGAAATGCTTGCTGATAATATGCTAAAACTAAAAAGTCAGGGGGCAGAAAACATAAATTTTGTCACTCCCACCCATTATATTGCCCAGATAATCGAGTCCCTGGTTATAGCTGTAGAAAAAGGCCTGAATATCCCTTTAGTTTATAATTGCGGAGGCTATGAAAAAGCCGAAGTATTAAAACTTGTGGAGGGGGTATTTGATATTTTTATGCCGGATATCAAGTATTCGGACAGAGAAGTTTCTGAGAAATATTCACAAGCCGGGGATTACTGGGAAGTGGTTAAGGGCTCAGTAAAGGAGATGCATAGGCAGGTCGGTGATTTAGAGATAGATTCAGGAGTTGTCAAAAAAGGCCTGCTTATCAGGCACCTGGTCTTGCCTCAAAAACAAGCCGGCTCTTTTAAGGTCCTTGATTTTATTAAAGAAGAAATTTCAGCCGACACCTATGTTAATATAATGAAGCAGTATTTTCCCTGTTTCAGGGCCGATGAGTATGATGAGCTTAAGCGAAGAATAACTTTTAATGAGTATGATGAAGTGGTAAAATACGCTTCTAAATTAGGATTAACCAGATACAGCCATGATGAATTTTGAGGTTTAACCAATGAAGAGTACGGTTTATAAACTTCCCCAGGAGTTTATCGATAAGCTTAAGAAGATATACCCCCAGAGCTATACCAAGATAGCCGCTACTTTCCTAAATAAGAAGCAGACAGCTTTTAGAATAAATCATTTAAAAACAGATATAAGGAATTTACGCAAGAACCTTCTTGAGCAGAGAGTGAGGTTTCAGGAATTGTCCTTTCCCCGGGGAGCATTTTTATTGAAAAATCCCTTAAGGGATTTTCAAAGGACGGATGTCTATAAGCAGGGCCTGGTTTATGTCCAGAATATATCCAGTATGCTGCCGCCTCTTGTGCTTTCACCCCAAGACAGCGACCGGATACTTGACCTTTGTGCTGCACCGGGAGCCAAAACAACTCTTTTAACTTCACTAGCTCCTCGAGCCCAGATAACAGCCGTAGAGAAAATCCGCACCCGCTATTACAAGCTTTTAGCCAACCTAAAGACCCAAGGCGCAGACTCAGTAAAGGTTTATCTTATGGACAGCACCCTGGTCAGAAAGAAATTTCCTGAGAGATTCAATAAGATCTTGGCTGATGTGCCTTGTTCTACAGAAGGCCGCTTTCTTATAAGCAACCCCAATACATTTAAATACTGGAAGCAGAAAAAAGTAAAGGAAATGGTCCACAAGCAGAAAAAACTTCTTCACTCAGCATTTTTTGCATTGGAAGAAGGAGGAGAGCTGGTATATTCTACCTGTACCTTTTCTCCTGAAGAAAATGAAGGAGTTATCGACTGGTTTTTGAATAAGTTTAAGGCAAATCTGGAGATCCTGCCTATAGAGCTTAATTTAAGCAATGCGGTAAGCGGTTTAAAAAGCTTTAAAGACAATAAGTTTTCATCCCAGATGTTTTTGACTAAAAGGATAATACCTAATGATACGATGGAGGGTTTTTATATCGCCAGGTTAAAAAAGACGTCGGTTTAGAATTTCAAGAAAATAAAAAAGGGTATACTTTATTTTAGTATACCCTTTTTTATTTTTATAGCTGGATATTATTTACAGTATGGCTTTTAGATCTTTGGATGCCCTAAAAGCTATTTTCTTTTTTGCAGGAATCTGAATGGTTTCGCCGGTCTTTGGGTTTCTTCCCTGTCTTGCTTTTGTCTGTTTTACTTTAAAAGTTCCAAAACCAGAAATTGCTACATCTTCTCTTTTTTTAAGACTACCCTTTATCGAATCCAGGATAGTATCTACTATCTCTTGAGCCTGTTTTTTGGTAGCTGTCTGAGATGCGATTTTTTCAACCAGTTGAGCCTTGTTCATAGAAACACCTCCTTTTAGTGCATCCGCCTTAAGCGGATATCCTTGCTCCTTATCCAGATATACTTAAAACCCTAATGTTTTCAACCACTTTCAATATTTTATAGCTAAGCCTATTGTTGTCAAGAAAATTAAATATTATTTTTTTGTTGTAAAACATTAGGGCCTGTCTATAATTAGGCATATGATTGTTACCAAGAAGGACTTGGGATTTATGAAAAATCATAAACCAGGCCAGGAATTTTTCCTGGATCTTGATTTTGGCACTAGGCGCTGCCTGGTCAGAATCGGGGAAGATGAGGCTTTAATAGATAAGGAGATAACCTTAAACTTAAACCAGGATTTAGAAGATAAATTTTGCTATTATCTTGATAAAGAAGGAGTTACAAAAATAGCTTTTTTTTCCAAAGATACCAACCGCTACTATAAATTAGCCCCGACTTCTGATTGGCCTACCTTTGTTATAAGTTCTGTGCCTATGCATAGAAAAGATTCTCCAAAACAGGACTCACTGAATAAGATAGAAGCCATAAAGCCTAAAGGTCGGGTGCTTGATACCTGTATGGGTCCGGGCTATACTGCCATTCTTGCATCTAAAAAAGCCGCACAAGTCATTACTTTCGAAAAAGACCCGAATATTTTGTCTTTAGCCAGGATAAACCCTTTGTCTTGTGAGCTGTTTGAATCAAAAAACATAAAGATCATAGAAAAAGACGTAAGCCAGAATCTTATAGGGTTTGAAAGCGATTATTTTGATTGTATAATGCATGACCCTCCGACTTTTACCATGGCCAAAGAGCTTTATTCAGTTAAGTTTTACCTTAGCTTAAAAAGAGTCCTGAAAAAAGGCAGTAAGATGTTTCACTATACGCCTTTATATAAGATTAAGAGGGGATATGATTTTCCGGCTAAAGTCGGGAGAAACTTAAAAACCGCAGGGTTTAAAAAAATAACTTATTCAAAAGAAGCTATGGGATTTATTTGTTCTAAGTAATTTCTATGCCGATAGACTTTGAACTTGAAAGAAAAAAGCTGGACAGGGAAATCACCTTTTTCCATTTTAACAGGGCAGCCAGAAAAATATCCCGCTGTATTAAATTAGCCAAAAAACATCAGGATGATTTTTTTCTGAATTATTTCCTTGCTCAGGAGAGGATGCTAGAGGAGGATTATGTAAAAGCTATTAGATATTTTGATAAGGCTTTAAGTCTGCGCAGCGATGACGGCTGTACTTATAATGACAAAGCCCTTTGCCTGGTGGAATTGGGCAGGCATAAAGACGGCCTTAATTGTTTTAACCAGGGCATCATAAAAGATGACGGTTGCCCTTCTTTGTACCATAATAAAGGCTGGCTGTTAAACAGTTTAGGCCGGCATAGAGAAGCTGTTGTCTGCTTTCATAAAGCCCTGGAAATTGATTGCCAGCGGCCTGAGGCCCAGTATTCTTTAGCTGACAGCTACCTTAAGCTAGGCGAAAGAAAAAAGGCTGTTTACTACTTCAGAAAATCCCTTTTCAGCCTCAGGGGGAAATGTGCCTATATAAGGCAGAATATCAATAAACGTCTAAAAACCCTTTAAAAATAAGGGTTTTTTCTTATAGTCCTTCGGCGTTTAGTTTTTAAAATTTTCATAGATTTTTCCCAAAGCCAATGGTATAATCATACAGCTTCTTTTAAGGTGTAAAAGAAGGAAAAAGCAAATTTATCAGTTATAAGACATATTACTGGGTAAGTATAAGCCCTGGCTTGATTTACCTTTGCGGATTTAAAAGATTATGGAAATGGTTTTAAGTAGGGATAAAAAAGAATTTCGCCAAAAATTGCTTGAACGCCTTATGTCTTTGACTGAAAACGAGATAAAAAGGAGGAGCAAAAATGTTGAAGCAAGATTATCAAGTCTGTCAATATATAAAAGCGCAAAAATTATTATGGTTTATTACCCTTTAAAGGGTGAGGTGAATATTTTAGATTTGATCAGGAAGGATAGCCGCTCTAAGCGGTTTTGTTTTCCGGTAATGGATTTAAAGGCAAAAAATCTTCGCATTTTCCAGATCGAGCATCTTGAAGATGGTTTTATTCCAGGCCCCTACGGGGTTATGGAGCCTGATACCAAAAAGGCTAAAGAACTCACCATTGAAGAGATAGATTTGATTTTGGTCCCTGGTTTGGGTTTTGACCGCATGAAAAATAGACTTGGCAGAGGAGCTGGTTTTTATGACCGCTTTCTGCAAAATATAAAGCCTTCTATCAAACGTATCGGTCTTGCCTTTGACTTCCAAATCACCGCTAACCTTCCTGTAGACCCTGTTTTCGATCAGGCGCTTGATTCAATAGTAAGCGAAAAAGAAGTCCTTTAAAGCGCCTTGATTAATACCCGATCGCAGTCATTAAAGTATATTTAAGGTAAGTATATTCTGAGATAAAATTTACAATCTGCATTTTAAGACGATTTGCAGCTAACCCAAGGAGGAATGATGAATTTAATATTCATATATATAGCTGGCGCCGGCCTTTTAGGCTTGTTTTTAGGCTGGTGGCTGGGAGATTTTTTCGAGAAGAATAAATTAAAAAAGGCCAAGGAAGATGCTGAAAAAATAGTAAAAGATTCCAAGTTAAAAGCCGAAGAAATAGTAAGAAAAGCTGATCTCGACGCAAAAGAACTGCTTTATAAATTAAGGGTTGATTTTGAGAAGCAGAACGCTTCCAAAAAGGATGAGCTGATCCAGCTTGAGAAGCGCCTGATCCAGAGAGAAGAAAATCTTGAGAAGAGGCTTGACTTTATCGAGGCTAAAGAAAAAGAACTGCGCAAGCAGGAAGACGATATAAAGAAAAAAGCTGAGGATACGGAAAAGAAGAATCAGACATTGAACGCTCTTATCGAAGAAGAAAAAGAGAAGCTCAAGAGGATCTCTTCTCTGACCCCTTATGAGGCCCGCCAGCTTCTGCTTAAAAGGTATGAGGAGGAATTGCGGGCAGATAAGGCAAAGATGGTGAGAGAGATGGAGGAGGCTGTCAAGGAGGAGGCGGAAGAAAAGGCAAAAGAAATACTATCTCAGGCCATACAAAGGTGTGCTGTCGAGCATACTACCGAGACTACAGTGAGCGTTGTGCCTCTTCCCAACGATGAGATAAAGGGAAGGATCATCGGAAGAGAAGGCCGTAATATCAGGACTTTTGAAATAGCAACCGGAGTAGACTTGATCATCGACGATACTCCCGAGGCAGTAAGCGTATCGGGATTTGACCCTATAAGAAGAGAGATCGCCAGGCTTTCATTAGAGAAGCTTGTCCATGACGGAAGGATTCACCCGGCAAGAATAGAGGAAATAGTCGACAAGACTAAACAGGAGTTTGACAAGAAGCTCATGGAAGAAGGAAAGTCTGCTGCTTTTGATGTAGGCATACATAATCTTCACCCTGAGTTGATCAAGCTTTTAGGAAAATTAAAATACCGCACAAGTTTTGGCCAGAACGCATTGCAGCATTCAAAAGAGGTGGCTATAATAATGGGAATCCTGGCCACAGAATTAGATCTTGATGCCAGGCTTGCCAAAAGGGCAGGGTTTTTACACGATATCGGCAAAGCCATAGACCATCAGATAGAAGGCACCCACGCCCAGATCGGAGCTGATATCCTAAGGCGTTACGGCGAGAACGATATGGTTATAAATGCCGTTGAGGCACACCATGAAGAAATTGAAATGAAGTCTCTTTACGGCCTGCTGGCTTTAGTTTCAGATGCTATTTCAGCATCGCGTCCCGGAGCCAGGAGAGAGACACTTGAGACTTATATAAAGCGCTTAAAGCAGCTCGAGACAAGTGCAAATTCCTTTGAAGGCGTTGATAAGAGTTTTGCTATTCAGGCTGGAAGAGAAATCAGGGTGATTGTCCAGCCCAAAAAAGTAAAGGACGAAGAGATTCACCTCTTGGCTCACGACATAAAGAAGAAACTGGAGCAGGAGATGGATTATCCCGGAAATATCAAGATTACTGTTATCCGCGAGACCAGGGCTGTGGACTATGCTAAGTGATAAAAAGTTTACCGGTAAAGGTTAGGAAAGCGAAGCCCGTAGCTGTAAAACTTTTTCGGTTACGGCATAATAAAAATTGTTGACGATAGACGTAACTTAACTACGAAACGGGCCACGTAACCATAACCGTTACACTAAGAATTATGAGGATATTAATAATAGGTGATATTGTCGGCAAGCCAGCCAGGACCTACTTAAAGGAATTTTTGCCTTCCTTAAGGGTTAACCTGGAGCTGGATTTTATTATTGCCAATGGAGAGAACGCCGCAGGCGGTTCAAGCATAACCCTTGATACAGCTAAGGATCTTTTTGACTCCGGCATTGACCTTATAACTACCGGCGATCATATTTTTAAAAAGAAAGAATCAAGGGACGTGCTTAACACAAAAGATGTTATAAGGCCTCTTAATTACGGGCCCCTTTCAGCCGGCCAGGGATATATGATAAAGGAAGCTGCTGGTAAAAAAATCGCAGTAATAAATCTTATGGGCAGGGTATTTATGCAGCCGGTAGACTGCCCTTTTAACGCCGTCAAGAATATCTTGGAAGATATCCGAAAGCTGGCCAGGATCATTATTGTAGATATGCATGCAGAAGCCACCAGCGAGAAATTGGCTATGGGCTATTTTTTAGCCGGAAAGGTAACTGCTGTTGTCGGTTCCCATACTCATATACCCACAGCTGATGAGAGGATAATTGATAACTTTACAGCTTATATAACCGACTTAGGAATGACCGGAAGTTTTGATTCAGTCCTTGGCCGGGAAAAGCACCAGATAATAGAGCGCTTTGTGACCAATATGCCGGTAAGATTTAATCTGGCTCAGGAGGATATACGCATTCAAGGAGTTTTGATTGAAGTAGAAGATGAGACCGGAAGGGCCCTTTCCATACAGAGAGTGGAATATAAAAAGGAACAATAAAGAATAAACGGGATTATGGATTACAACGGAGTCGAGAAAAGAAGATTTGTAAGGGCTAATTTTCCCTGTAAGATAATAATCCACTCGCCCCAGGAGCAGGTGATAACTACTCATACTGAAAATATCGGCGCCGGCGGCGTAAGGGTGATAATTGATGAAAAACTGGAAGTTTTTTCCCAGGTGACTTTACGCATTTTTTTAGAGCCTGAACCAATAGAATCAAAAGGAAGAGTTGTCTGGGTAGTTGAAAGGAAGTCTTCGGCCATAGATGAAATAGACAGGTTTGATACCGGTTTTGAGTTCTTCCAGATCAAAGACCCGGACCGCAAGGCTATCAATGATTTGGTCGAGAGGATAATTTCCGAAAATAATGATTCTAGAAAAAATTGATTCACCAAAAGACCTAAAAAAACTCTCTATTGAAGAGCTAAAAGTTCTTTGCCAGGAAATAAGAGAGCTTATTGTTAAGGTGGTGTCAAAGACCGGAGGCCATCTTGCTTCATCCTTGGGAGCGGTCGAGGTTTGTACAGCTTTGCATTACTGCCTTGATACCCCTCGGGACTCTCTTATTTTTGACGTCGGGCATCAGAGCTATGCTCATAAGATATTGACCGGCAGAAGAGACAAGTTCAGCACTCTTCGCCAGTATAAAGGAATAAGCGGTTTCCCTAATTGTAACGAGTCAGAATTCGACGTTTATATATCTGGTCATGCTTCCACTGCCATTTCTTGGGCCCAGGGTATAGCCGAAGCCAAAAAAATCAAAAAAAATAATTCTAAAACAATAGCTTTGGTCGGTGACGGTTCTTTGACCGGAGGAATGTGTTTTGAAGCTTTAAACTCCTGCGGACATTCTCAGACAGATATGTTGATTATAGTCAACCACAACGAGATGAGCATATCGCCTTCGGTGGGAGCCCTGAGCAATTACCTTACCAAGATAATTTCAGCCCCGATATATAACCGCCTGAAAACAGAGCTTGAAAATTTTCTCGAGCATTTTTCAATTGCCAAGATGCTTGTGCAGAGGGCCAGAAAATTCGAAGAGACCATTAAAGGTTTGATAGTGCCGGGAATATTTTTTGAGGAGCTGGGTTTTCGTTATTTCGGCCCCATTGACGGCCACAGCTTGGATGCATTGGTTTCAACAATCAAAAATGTAGTTTCTCTGGAAGGGCCAAAGGTCCTGCATATTTTAAGCAGAAAAGGCAAAGGCTACTCTTATTCAGAAAAAAACCCTGAAGATTATCATGGAATATCCCTTTTTGATGTCGATACAGGAGAGAGCTTAAATAAAAGCGAGGAGTCTTACAGCGAAGTCTTTGCAAAAAAACTTACTTCTTTAGCCAAGACCGATAAAAAAATCGTTGCTATAACCGCTGCCATGCCTAAAGGAACAGGCCTTTGTATTTTTCAGAAAAAATATCCCAAAAGATTTTTTGACGTGGGTATAGCTGAAGCCCATGCTGTAGGTTTTGCCAGCGGCTTAGCCAAAGAAGGATTGAAGCCGGTAGTCGCCATTTATTCGACATTTCTTCAGCGTTCATTTGATCAAATCATACATGATGTTGCTTTACAGAATCTAGGGGTTGTTTTTGTCCTGGACAGGGCCGGAATAGTAGGAGAAGACGGGCCAACGCATCACGGCGTTTTTGATGTAGGCTATTTACGCCTAATACCCAATATGGTCTGTATGGCCCCTAAGGACAAGGAAGAATTTGAAGATATGCTTGAGTTTGCTTTAGGTTTAAATGCTCCTGTCAGTATTCGTTTTCCCAGAGGCTCAGCTTATTCACTGGCCATGCGCAGCCCTATGCAGCTTGCTAAATCCGAGACAATAAAACAAGGCAAAGAGGTTTGCCTTCTTGCTTTGGGGTCTATGGTCAAGGTAGCTGTTGAATGTTCGAAATTTTTAAATGAACAAGGCATAAATGCCGGGGTGGTCAACGCCCGCTTTATTAAGCCTCTGGATAAAGAAATGCTTGAAAGCCTGGTTTCAGATTATAACCTGGTAGTTACCATAGAAGAATCAAGCCGCAACTGCGGATTCGCCAGCGCAGTCATGGAATTTTACGAGCAAGCATCTCTTTTGGATAAGGTTAATCTTGTTTCTCAGGCTTTGCCCGATAATTTTATTCCAGCCGGTTCCAGAGAGGTCCTTTTGGACATCTATAAACTTGACGCTCGTTCCCTAGCTGACAAAGTCATAAAGCACCTAAGCGCTTCTCTGGTCGACTGATCATGTAACAGATAATGCCTAAAGAAAAGATTTCCCACCAGTATAAGATAAAAATCGATCATGATAAGTGCAAAAGCTGTCAGCTCTGCATAGTCCATTGTCCGACAAAGCATATTGAACTTTCATCTGAATTTAACCAAAGAGGCTTGACTTATGCAAAGGCTAAAAAAGATACGCCCTGCATAGGCTGCGGCTTCTGTTTTTTTATTTGCCCGGAATGCTGCATAGAAGTCTATGAAGAATAGTCTACAATCAAAAAAAATATTGATGTCCGGCAATGAAGCTATGGCTGAGGCAGCTATAAGAGCCGGGTGCGATTTTTATGCCGGATATCCCATAACCCCTCAAAACGAACTCATCGCCTATATGGCCAGGGAGATGCCTAGGCATAAGAAAATATTCATTCAGGCCGAAAGTGAATTGGCAGCCATAAACATGCTTTTTGGAGCATCGGCAAGCGGAAGAAGAGTTATGACTTCATCCTCCAGTCCAGGAATTTCTTTAAAACAAGAGGGTATATCCTACTTGGCCGGAGCCGAGCTTCCGGCAGTAATAATAAACGTAATGCGCGGAGGCCCGGGCCTGGGCAATATTGCATCCGGGCAGAGCGACTACTTTCAGGCTACAAGGGGCGGAGGCCATGGCGATTATTTTACTCCTTGTTTTTCTCCCTGGTCAGTAGAAGAAGCTGTTGAGCTGGTAAAATCTGCTTTTGATCTGGCGGATTATTACCGTAACCCCGCATTGGTTCTGACTGATGCAATGGTCGGCCAGATGATGGAGCCGGTTGACTTAAATGTAAAAAGTTTTTTTAATAAAACCCTTTATCCCAAAAACTGGGCTTTGACCGGAAGTATAAACAGAGAACCTAGAGTTATAAAGTCTTTTTTTCTCAAAGAAGGATTATTAAAGATACATAATGATGCTTTAAACAAGAAGTGGCAGGAGATCAGAGAAAGAGAGCAAAGGGCTTCATTTTATGAGACAGAGGATGCCCGATATCTTTTAGTGGCTTATGGTTCTCAGAGCCGTATAGCCAAAGATTCTCTTTTTCTATTGAGAAAAGACGGTATAAAGATCGGTTTGTTCAGGCCGATAAGTTTATGGCCTTTTCCCGAGAAGTCCTTAAAGAGCATTACAGGGGCCGGACCCAAGCGGTCTTCTTATATAAAAAAGATTTTTGTTGTTGAACAGTCTCTGGGCCAGATGGTAGAAGACGTCCGTCTTGCATTGCCTGATAAAAAAATATATTTTTTAGGTAAAGCCGGAGG
>JAFGHG010000214.1 GCA_016939345.1 Candidatus Omnitrophota bacterium | reverse complement strand
AGATCATGTCGCCGCTTTTGTTTATAAGTATTTTTTTAGGATATTTTATGACCTGCATAATATTTGCTTTTAGTTTATATGGCTCCAAGGAAAATTTTCCATACGGGATTTTAACAGTTCTTTAAAATCAACTTTTTCTAGTTCAAAAATTTGTTCCCATAAATGCCAGTTTTTATTTTCCCCGTGGCTGTCGAAAAAAATTCCAGCCTTAAAAGCTTTTAACAGAACAGCAGATAATGTCCTGTCTCCATTGGCCAAGATTGATTCTAGAATGCTTTTTTTTGGATCGGAAAAGGTAATTTTAAAATTCCTGTTTTTTGGTATATTTTTTAGTATGATTTGGCGCTTTCGATAGAGCTGTTCAACATCCTCCATAATAAGATCCTGCCAAAGAGAAAGGGGTTTTGGTATGAATGAATTAATACTCACATTAACAGTTGTTCTTCCTAGACTGTATAATTTATTTAAGAATTTTCCTATTTCAGCAAGGTCCTCCTCGTCTTCTTGATGGAAACCAAACATAAAATATACTTTAATATTGCGTGTGCCAAGGCTTTTAAGTATCTTAATGGCTTCGAAAAGCTCTTCAATATCTATATTTTTGTTCAAGGATCTGCGCAGATCGTCTTTAGCAGCCTCAATGGCTACAGTAAGAGGGGTTTTTTTGAGCTGGGTAAGCTTTTTTTGCAAAAGCGATATGGCCTGCCCTACCCTTAGAGAAGGAAGGTTGAGGCCGATCCTTCTTGCCTGTAAAAAGGGGGTTATAGCCTCAATTAATTCAATTACTTTAGAATGGTCTGAGGCTGAAAGAGCCAGTAAGGACATATTTTCATAACCGCTGTATTTGTATGTTTCTTCGATGGCTTTTTTTATTGTTGAAATTTTTCTTTCACGGTATGGGAAATATACAGCTCTTGCTTGGCAGAAAGTGCATCTATGCGGGCATCCTCTTGCAATTTCGACCGGTATTCGATCATGTGTTATTTCAGTGTGGGGAGTAAGCCATTTAAATGGCATAAAGGACCGGTCAAGGTCTTTTACATGGCGGCGTTTAAGCGGGATGCGGGCAAAGGAATATTTTTTTTCAAACCGGTATTTATTGCAGGTCTTTTCTATGTTATAGAAAGCAGGTACATAAAAGCCTTCGATTTCCGACAGTGCTTTTAAACGTTCAGATTTTAAATTATAAGTTTTCATTATATTTATAAAACTTTCAGAAATTTCTTCAAATTCACCAAGACAGAAGACATCAACAAAATCCGCTATTGGTTCGGGATTAATAACTCCTCCGGCTAAGACAATCGTCTTTTCACGGTCTTTAGAATAAACAGGTATGCCTCCAAGATCTAAAATTTTCAAAAAATTAGTGTAATTAAGCTCATGCCCGAGGTTAAAACCTATAATCTCGAAACGGTCAAGAGAGGTATGCGTTTCAAGAGAAAAAAGTTTTATCTTTTTTTTCTCTAGATAGCTTACAACATCCAGCCCGGGCATGAAAACTCTTTCGCAGACTATCTGAGGATTTCTATTTAACAGGCCATAGACAATATGAAGGCCGAGATTGCTCATACCTATTTCATAAAGATCAGGAAAACAAAGGCAGACTGGGATCCTGCCTTGGTGAGTTTTTTTTATGACATTAAACTCATTTCCGATATATCTTTGAGGGCGCTGGAATTGCAGGAAATCGATCATTTAGGTTAGATAGCTTATCTCTGGTTTTGGCAGATGTTCAAAAATATACCCATAAGGATATAATTTATAAGAAGGTTTGTTCCTCCATAACTTAAAAAAATCAAGGGCAGGCCGACAACCGGGAGAATTCCAAGAGTCATGCCGATATTAATAAATACGTGCAGGAAATACAGCACGCTTATACCAACAATCAAATAAAAAGCGAAGAGGTCCCGGCAATTAAGGAGTTGTTGAATTATTTTTTTTAAAATAAACCAGTAGATCATTAAAAGCAGTATTACGCCTAAGAAGCCCCATTCTTCGGCAATTATGGTAAATATAAAATCAGTATGTCTTTCAGGCAGAAAATTGAATTGGTTCTGAGTGCCGGCCAGGTAACCATGACCGATAACACCGCCAGATCCAATGGCAATTTTTGATTGTATTATGGTATACCCGGCCCCAAGTGGATCTGCATTCGGGTTTATAAAGACCATGAGCCTTTGTTTTTGGTAATATTTAAGTGAATTGATGATAAAGGGCGAAGTCAAAAGGCCTAAGGAAAGGGTCAGTATAAAATAGAGTTTGTTGACCTTTGAAAAGAAACCCATTATAAAAAAAACAAAAAACAAAATAAGAGCTGTGCCAAGGTCAGGTTGTTTTATTATTACTAAAGCATTCAATACTACTAAAGAAAAAGGGATTAGAAATCCTTTAATAAAGCTTTTTGAGTTAAGTGAAAAATATCTGGCCAGAATTATTATTATTGCAGCTTTTGATAATTCGGAAGGCTGGAAAGTGAAACCAAAGATAGAAATCCATCTTTGGGCACCCATAACCTTTTTTCCAAAAAATAAAACGATAACAAGCAATATAATATTAATGGCATAAATCATGTAGGCCGAATTAAAATAAACCCTGAAATTTATAAATGAAAATATTATCAGCATAAACCAGGAAAAGGCAATCCAGATCATCTGCTTTAGCAGGATATCTTCGCCGGTGAATTTACCTGCCTGATGAAGGCTGCTGAAGATAGAAGCCAGGCTTAATGAATTCAAGAGTATAAGGCAGATTGCTATTGTTTTAAAACCGCTGAATTTGAGTTGAAAAGTCTTTAAAATTCTCATACTTTTAAAAAGACTAAAAGAGAAGACCTTGTTGTTTTATGTCTTCAAGGAATTTATGTGTTAAGATTACGGCATTATGGCTTGATCCGCCATGTTCAAGGACTACACAGATAAGATATTTTGGCTTTTCAAAGGGAAAAAATCCTATAAACCACCCGTGGGATTCTTTTCCTGTTTGGGCTGTTCCTGTTTTCCCGGCAAGACCCAGATTAAGGTCTTCAAGCATGTGCGCTGTACCGGAGTCAGAACTAACCGTTTCTCTCATAGCCAGAGCAATAGTATTAGAATTTTTTTTATCGATATCGAGGGTTTTTGAAGTATCAATCCAGGGCGATAGATCATCCGCTCTTTTTAATAAATGAGGCGTGACCATTACTCCTCCTGTAGCGATACAATTGATTGCTCTGGCAAGCCCTAAGGGGGTTGTCTGCATATATCCCTGGCCTATTGAAAGATTCAGGGT
This sequence comes from Candidatus Omnitrophota bacterium, assembly GCA_016939345.1. Taxonomy (GTDB): domain Bacteria; phylum Omnitrophota; class Gorgyraeia; order Duberdicusellales; family 4484-171; genus JAFGHG01. The sequence continues at coordinate 6,728 of JAFGHG010000214.1, read as the reverse complement.
ATCCCCTGCATACCAGTTTTGTTTTAAGAATTTTTTTTTCCAGGATAAAGTGGGGATGAAACCTTTTTTTTCGTGAGGAAGGTCAATATTAGTATAAGAATCAAGACCCAGCCTGATCGACCACTTGGAAATACTTCGAGGCCCAAGAAGCAAGGCAAGATGATAGAAGTATACATTGCAAGAGTGGGCTATTGCCTGATACAAGTTTTGTTGATGATGGGATTTAAGGCATCTAAAACGGGCATTGCCGAGGGTATATTCACCGTTGCAAAAAAAGGGTGTATAGGGTGTTATTTTTTTTTCTTCTAATCCGGCAATTGCCAATACTGGTTTAAATGTAGATCCAGGAGGATATGCAGACTGTATGCTTCTATTAAGTAAAGGGCTTTTTGGATCATTTAAAAATACTGAGGTTTTTCCCCCGGTAATGAAATTATTAGGGTTATAGGAGGGCGAAGAATACAGGCTTATAATTTCGCCGTCGGCACAAGCCATTAATATTAAGACTCCAGTCTTATCTTCGAAGGTCTTCTGGGCAGATTCCTGTATATCCGCATCTATGGTTAGATATAAGTCTTTGCCTTTTTTAGGCAGCCTTTTTCCAAGAAAACCAACCTCCCTGCCTTTAGCGTCAACCTCCAATAGATCACCCCCGTCTTCTCCTCTAAGATAGGCATCGTAAAACTGTTCAATTCCAAGAAATCCGACTCTTTCTAAGGGGTTGTAACCGTATTGTTTTAATTGATCGTAAAATATTCTAGCTTCTTTGACATAGCCCAATAGATGAGATGATGAGTATGAATAGGGATAGTAGCGTTGAGGCTGGGGATTTACGATAATATTATCGCCGAACCTCTCTTTTAACTTCAAGGCCAGCGACTTATCGATGTCTGTTATTATATCTACGGGGGTATAAAGATTTTCAAAATTTTTTTTATAGTTTCTTTCTATATTTTTTTTATCATAATTAGAGAAAATGCTTATTTCTTTGAATAAAGATTCTTTTTCTTTGTATATCTGCCTTGGTATTACGCTGATATTAAAAACAGCCTTATCATAGGCCAGGGTTTTGCCATTACGATCGAATATCGAGCCGCGTATAGCTCTTATAAGCATCGGTCTTACGTAGTTTTTTTGGGCCCGATTGGAAAAATAATCTCCTTTTATTACCTGGAAATAAAAAAGGGTCGTGGCTAAAATCAGAAAACCTGTGATATAAATATAATTTAAAATGTTGGTGTAAGCCTGAAAAGGAGAATTACGGTTTTTAGTTTCTTGTTTTTTCATAGATGACCAGTTGCTTAAGGCAGTAATTAATCATAAACCAAATAAGGTATGATTGGAAAATAAATGACAGCGACCAGTAAAAATCGAAAACTCTATTAAGCAGCGATGAATAAACCGCATGAAGAAGAAGGCAGAAAAAAACAATTATGGATTTTATAAACATGGCCTGCGAGGGCCGGCGGTTAAATATAAAAAGTGAAGAAAGGTTATAAATCAAAATGCACAGGAGAGGAAATTCTATGGCGCTGAAAGAGAACCTATCCAGAGAAAAAGAATCTTTGCATAACCCTAAAAAAGCCGCCAGTAACAGTGAATGATTCAAGTCAAGATTATAAGCCAGAAAGAATATACCCAGAATGGCTAGTTCGCTGTTAAGAGAGTATCCCAGGGGGCGGATAAGGTCAAAAAGCAAAAGGATTATGCATAAAAGCGTGACTTTTATGATTTTTATGTTCATTGGATTAAGAAGACCCTTTTGGAAATATGCTTTCTGGTGAACAGTGAAACTTCTATATCCCAGAAAAGACTGTTGTCATTTTTTTGGACATTTCTTACCTTGCCGACATCTATAATCAGTTGACTGCCGGGTATCAGCATCCATACGGTATCACCGGAATTGATATTTTCGCCATCCTCTACATATAATAATTTTGCTCCGGTTAAGTTACCGGAAAGGAGGCCGAATGTGTGTTCACCGATAAATGCTGTGGATTTGAATTCTGGGTCGTCAGCAAAAAATATCTGGGAAGTCTCATTGCCGGCATCAACTATCTTGCCTAAAAGGTTGGCATTTTCATCAATTGCGATATCACCGATATTAACATTATCATTAACTCCTTTATTTAAAAAAGCATTGCGGCGCCAATTTGTGGGAGAAAAAGTTATAATGTCAGCGGCCTGAATACTTATGCCCTTAGCCTCTGCCAGCTTAAGGGCTTTTCTCAGGCTTTGGTTTTCATGGGCAAAGTGTTCTAATTCCTTAATTTGAAGTTTGAGGGCAAGGTTTTCACTTTCTAGGTTTTGGTTTTTTTGCTGATAAAGGCTTTTAGCCAGAAAATGAGGTTTATCGGATAAAAAAAGAAATAGTGCTTTTAAAGGTTGTTTAAGAGGAAAAAAGCCCAAAGCAACTATGAGTGACGCGAATAAAATGTATCTAGGTTTAAATCTAGAAGGTAGATACAAGGGAAAGCTTCTTTAAAAATTCTGGTTCTTCTAAAATTTTTCCAGTACCAAGAGCTACTGCTGTTAACGGATCGTCAGCCACGAAACAAGCTAATCCGGTTTCTTCTGAAATAAGTTTGTCCAAGCCTCTTAAAAGCGCCCCTCCTCCGCAGAGAACTATACCCCGTTCTATTAAATCAGCAGCAAGCTCAGGGGGTGTTCTTTCAAGAGTAACTTTTGTGGCTTCCACAATTTCTTTTAGGGGGATTTCCAGTGCAGTTCTGATTTCGTCGGAGTTTGCCTTTATGAATTTAGGAAGGCCTGTTATCAGATCCCGGCCTCTGACTTCTATTGTAAGTTCTTCTTCAGTTGGCCATGCGCTTCCAACTTTTATTTTAATTTCTTCGGCAGTCCGTTCACCGATCATTAAATTATAATTCTTTTTCATGTGCTCGACTATGGCTGAATCCATTTCATCTCCGCCGACCCGGATAGACTTGGCGTAAACTATGCCTCCCAATGATATTACGGCTATTTCAGTCGTTCCTCCTCCTATGTCTATTATCATGCTGCCTTGAGGTTCAGCTATGGGCAAACCTACTCCAATAGCAGCAGCTATAGGTTCTTCGACTGGTATCACATCTCTTGCCCCGGCACGTAAAGCAGAATCTTTAACCGCTCTTTTTTCTACCTCTGTAATTCCTGAAGGTACAGCCACTACGATTCTGGGGCCGATAAAGGCCCTTCTTGGGTGAGCATTGCGGATAAACTGACGCAGCATTTCTTCGGTCACATCAAAATCAGCTATTACTCCGTCTTTGAGAGGCCTTATGGCGATTATAGAACCGGGAGTTCTGCCAAGCATCCTCTTTGCTTCTTCGCCAACAGCCATACATTCACCGGTATTTTTATAAATAGCTGCTACAGAAGGTTCACACAGGACTATGCCTTCTCCTCTCAAATAAACTAAGGTTGTAGCAGTGCCCAGATCAATGCCTATATCGCTGGAGAAGCTTCCTAGCAGATTACTAAGTCTTTTAGCAATAGTATTAAGTATGGGTATCATAACATAAATGATAGCAAAGCCCCTATTCTGTGTCAATAGGAACTTTTATATTAAAATTAAGTTTTAAAAACTGCTTTCTGCGCCACTGCTTTAAGCATGCCTGTCTTGCTCTGATCATTAGTTTTTTTCAAGTCTTAAACACAGCTCCGGTAGAGGCTGAAGTAACCAGTTTTGAATACCTTTTTAAATACCCGGATTTTGCTTTAGAAGGCGGATGTTTAAGCCTGCTGAGACGGTTTTTAATCTGAGCTTGAGGGATTAAAAGTTCGATTTTACGTTTTTTTATATCAATAACTATCTGGTCTCCGTCTTTAACAGCTGCTAGAAGCCCTCCAGCAGCAGCCTCGGGAGAGATGTGTCCTATGCATGGGCCTCTAGTACCTCCGGAAAATCTACCGTCAGTTATCAGGGCTACGTGTTTATGCAGGCCCATACCGACAATTGCGCTGGTAGGAGAAAGCATTTCTCTCATGCCGGGTCCTCCGCTGGGGCCTTCATAACGGATTACAACTACATTATTTTTACTAATTTTCTTGCTTAATATGGCTGACATAGCTTCTTCTTCGGAATCAAAGACCTTTGCTTTACCTTTAAAGTAGTGAATATCGGCGTCAACTGCAGATTGTTTTATAACACAGCCTTCCGGAGCAATGTTGCCGTACAAAACAGCAATGCCTCCTTCTTTATGATATGCTTTATTTATAGGCCTTATGACATCATCATCATATACAGAAGCATTTTTAGCAATATCTTTTATGTCGGTTCCTGAGATTGTCTGATTATTTTGCATAAGAGAGGTCAGCCTTTTTAAAACAGCTGGTATGCCTCCTGCAAAATGAAGGTCTTCCATAAAATGTTCTCCTCCGGGCCGGATATTGCATATATGAGGAGTGTGTCTGCTTATTCTGTCAAAATCATCAAGAGAAATTTCTACTTTAGCCTCATCAGCAATGGCCATAAGATGAAGGACTGTATTTGTCGAGCCTCCCAAAGCCATGTCGACGGTAATGGCATTAAACAAGGATTTTTTATTTACTATATCTCTCGGTTTGATATTATCCTTGATTAAGGAAAGTATTTTTTGCCCGCTTTCATAAGCTATGCGTATTTTTTTATTCAGGACAGCCGGAGTAGTTGCGCAAAAGGGTAATGATAAACCTAATGATTCGGTTAAACAGGCCATAGTATTTGCCGTGTACATGCCCTGGCATGAACCGCAGGAGGGACAAGCTTCTATTTCAAGTTCTTTTCTTTCAGTTTCAGAGATGTCACCAGTTTTAAACCTACCGACTGCTTCAAAGGTATCTCTTACCAAGGAAAGCCTTTTCTGTCTGTATCGGCCTGAGAGCATTGGGCCAGCTGTGACTACCACTGTTGGAATATTTAATCTTAAAGCTCCCATGATCATCCCCGGCGTTATTTTATCGCAGTTAGTTAAAAGAACAATGCCGTCTACAGAATGAGCAGAGGCAACGCTTTCGATTATGTCAGCTATCAATTCTCTTGAGGGCAAGGAATGCTTCATGCCTAAATGGCCCATAGCAATGCCGTCGCATATTCCCGGAACACCGAAAAGAAAAGGCGTTCCGCCGGCATTTTCTACGCCTCTTTCAATATACCTCTCCAAGGTCCGCATATTGATATGCCCGGGTATGAAATCTGTAAAGGAAGTGGCGATAGCGATAAACGGCCTATTCATGTGGGATTGATGCAACCCTGTTCCGTAAAGAAGAGCACGGTTTGGCATCCTTTCCAGCCCTTTTTTTATTTTATCTGAGAGCATATTACCTCCCTAAATGTTAATCTGCACCTTCCAATACTCCAAGGTCTCGTTCTTCTTTTAGAAAAAAATCCTTAGTCTTATGCAGTGCTTTAGCCTGGACGTATTTATCTACCATCGGTTTGGTGTTTTTTATTTTTAACTGTTCAAAAAGGAAAGAAAATTCTTCTTCCAGCACCTTGGAAATTTTTTCTCTTTCTTCAAATTTTAAGCTATGGATTTCTTTTTTGAACTTACCCAAGGCTTTTTTCCTTGTTTTATAGACGAATTGGTCATCTGTCCATTTTTCCTTTCTTTCTGAAGAACACTCTTCATGTAGCCAGCTGTAAATTTTTTCTTTTAAAGGCAGAGGCATATAATCATAGACAATATTTTGAAATTGGGTAGCTAAATGAATTTCAGCACATCCGACTTCGGGAAATCGATGAAATGCCTCATTGGGAAGGGTTGAGGCTCCATGCTGTACAGCTCCAGCCATGCCGTAATCGCTTCTGGATATTTGCGAAAGGTTCATCAGTGTGTCAAAATCTATGCTAACCTTGGCTATGGAACCATCGGGAAGAACGACTCCTCCGTGACTGGTGCCGGTCTGTATGCTGATTTTTGATATCCCTTTTTCACTGCCTGATTCTTTTTTGTAGCCATCCATAAAAGCTTTAAGCTCATCAGGTGTAGAGTTCTTACCGCCGACCTCACCTATTTCTCCGCCTATAGATATATCGATGCCTTCTGGCTGAAGTTTTCGGATAAATTGGGTAAAGTCTGCACATAATCTGTAATTTAGTTCTTGTTGCTGGTCTAGAGTTGGTTTGGAAAGATCTACTAAAGTAGACGTATCAATATCTATATTATAAAACCCAGCATCTATGGCCTCCTGGATCAATTCTTTTAATGGTTTTATCTCGTTGTCCGGATTTTTTAAATAATTGCTGGCTTTGACCTGAAAGTGGTCACCTTGAATAAAAATCGCACCCTTATAGCCTTCTTTTATGGCAGCGAGAATTATTATCGAACTATATTCAAGTGGCCTCTGGTCAGTGTAGCCTATTTCACTCTTGGCAATTTCGAATATAAATGCGCCAGCGTTTATTTTTATAGCTGAGCGAAATACTGCCCTGGCCAGGTCGTAAGTCAAGGTTCGTATATTCATAGCCGGGACAGTAAAGCCTGAAAGCTCATTTTTGCCCATGGCTTCGTACAGAGAGTTTATTGAGGAGGGCAGTATCCCGATTTGTTCTCCAAGGTTGTGGGCAGTCCAAAAAGCCAGTCTGCGTAAGTGAGGGTCTTGCCCGAGTATTATAGTATCAACTAAATCATCAACGGTTTTTTTCTGGAGTATTTCCAGATTTTTTATGGTTATCTTGTCGTTTTGTTCAGATATGGCCTCATTATTGAGAAGCTCACTTTCAGTTTTGTAGATCATAAATCCTCCTT
>JAFGHG010000213.1 GCA_016939345.1 Candidatus Omnitrophota bacterium | reverse complement strand
CTCATCCTAACGATGATCTGCGCAAGCAAGCCCAGGAGCTTGGCGGAGTCGGTTTTTTAGGAAAGCCTTTTAATGCAAATGAACTGCTGGATTTGATAAATAAAGGTTTGAGTCAGTCCGATAAGGACGAGGATATCATAGGTTAAATATTTATAGCAATTCAGAAAGGAATTACCAACTATGCCTAAGAAAAAAGTACTTCTGGTAGATGACGATATTAATTTTACTAAAATCATGGCTTCGCGTTTTCATTCACGTGATTATGAGGTAGATATAGCCTATGACGGCGGTCAGGCCATAGAAAAGGCACACAGGAATCCAGATATAATTATTCTGGATGTTATGCTTCCTGGCATGAACGGATATGAAGTATGCTCTCAATTAAGGCAGGATAATTTAACCAGCCAGATACCGATTATAATGCTTACCGGTAATGATGTTCCCGAAGAAAAGATAAAGAGCCTATATATAGGAGCCGACGACTACATTACAAAACCTTTTGAGGCTGAAGAGCTTTTTGCCAGGATAGAAGGCCTGTTAAGGCGAAGCCTTTTTTTTGAAGAGCAGGTACAGGGAAAAGCCCAGATCATAGACGAAATAAAGACTATAATTGACCAAGAACTGTTAACTCCTTATTTCCAGCCAATTTTTTATTTAAAACCCAGGAAATTATTGGGAATAGAGGTTTTGAGCCGTCCGCCCAAGGGGAGCTTTTTCAGCAATCCGGAGGTCTTATTTGATTCGGCTTTTCATTTAGGTATGCTGTATGAGCTGGAGTTGGTCGGCCAGAAAAAAGCCTTGAATGTCCTTGGCGACATAGCCAAAAAGGTATTGATTTTTTTTAACGCCAGTCCTTATCTGGTGATGGATCCAAAATTCAAAGATATCACTTCCCTTCACAACAGGTACAGCGGTACAAATTCCATAGGTTTTGAATTGACTGAGCGCACACCGATAAAAGATTACGATGTCTTTTTTGAAACCCTGATACATTTTAAGAACAATGGATATAAAATATCCATAGATGACGTTGGGAGCGGTTATGCCAGCCTTAATTCGATAGTAGAGCTAAAGCCGCATTATATAAAGCTTGATATAAACCTGATAAGAAATATCGAGAATGATTCAGTACGCAGAAGCATGATAAATGCTATAGTAAATTTTTCCAACGATACCGGGATAGTTCTTATCGCCGAAGGCATAGAGGAGCTAAATCAGATAAGGACTATCATCGATCTCAAGGTAAGCGCCGGCCAGGGATATTTTCTCGGCCGCCCAACTCCGGACATAAATACCGTCCGCAAATTCCTGGTTTAAACTTTTTATTTAATCTTAATAATCTATGGCTAGAAAGATATTGATAGTTGACGATGAGCCTAATATCGTCAAGGTATTAGAATCCAGGCTTAAATCTCAAGGCTATGATATTATTATTGCTGGTGATGGCCAGACTGGTTTAGAGGCTTTCCAAAAGTACAAGCCGGATCTTGTAATACTTGATGTGATGCTTCCCAAGAAAGACGGCTATCAAGTATGCAGGGAGCTAAAATCCACACCAACAGGCGAGAATACTCCGGTTGTAATGTTGACCGCTAAGGGAGAAGTAGAAGATATGCAGTCTGGTCTGGAGAAGGGAGCTGATGTTTATATCACTAAGCCTTTTGATTCGGAAAGTCTTATTGGCATAGTTAAGGGCCTGTTACAGGGAGATTGAGACTGTGAAAATTATAAACGGCTTTTATGATAAAAAATTCAAGACAGAATGGAAGAACTATATTTTTCAGAGTATTTGTGCCACTGTTGCGATTTTTATTGTTATGCTATTTTTAAGTTTGCATCAGGCAGTCATAGTTGCTTCTCTAGGTGCCACGGCTTTTGTAGTTTTTGCTACGCCTTCAAGTGTGGTAGCCAAAGCTAGGAATGTCTTAGGCGGGTACGTCGTAGGCATTTTGACCGGGGCTGTATTTACTTTGATACCGCACGATGGTTTTTTTATGACGGCGATAATATATTCTTTAGCCGTTGGCCTTTCTATTTTTATAATGGTCCTCACCGATACCGAACACCCGCCTGCTTCTGGAGTCACCCTCGGCGTTGTTATCCAGGGTTTTTCTCTGAAAGTTTCCCTGGCTACCTTAGCCAGTATAGTAATACTTGTTCTTATCCACAGAGTTTTCCGCCGCTACCTAAAAGATTTAGTTTAATTTTATAGAAGTTTTGACTTTCCTAAAGGTCTAGTAAACAGCAGCATTTATCCATATACCTACAAAGTGGGTGAGAAAGATAACAACCAAGGCTATCAGCAGGTGCTCAGCAACTACTTTCCAGGCTCCGGTTTTATTATCTTTAGCAAGATATAGGTTGAAAGCAATCAGAAGGCAAATTCCCCATAAGATGTTTATAACAACAGCTGTTTGCAGGGGCAGGAATAAAAAAGCCAAGATAAAACTTGATGAAAAGACGAATTTAGAGATAAAAGTGTAGATGGTAGATTCCCATATCTCCTTATGGCTGTGTTTGTTTTCTGATTCTTCGGAGATGTGGATGCCTAAAGCATCGCTGAAAGCATCAGCTATAGCTATTGTAAGGATTCCAGCTATGACCAGGGCTTTAGAGCCGGTGCCGGAATAAAGACCGACCATAAGACCCAGGGTCGTAATGATAGCCGAGGTCAGACCGAAACTTACTCCTGTCTTCAATGAATGTTTCATACTACTATAAATACCAAAAATTGTATTTATTGTCCAGAAAATAAATATTATCCTTGACTATTTACAGAAAATATTGGATAATCTCTGAAGTTGGAAACCATTTATCTGAAAGAGAACAAAGGCGTTCTTCCTCATCTTAGAGAGGGGGGACGCTTTTACCTTGTTTAGGCCCTTCTATAAAACAGCAAAAATATTATGAGTAAACAGAAAAAAGCAAAGATACTGCTTGAAGACGGCAAGTGCTTTGAAGGCTATTCTTTTGGGGCCGAAGGCCAGGGTTTTGGAGAGGTTGTCTTTAATACCAGCCTGGCCGGTTATCAGGAGATAATAACCGATCCTTCTTATAAGGGCCAGATAGTCACCATGACCTATCCTTTGATCGGCAATTATGGAGTAAACAGTGAAGATATAGAATCAAGGAAACCTCACCTTTCAGGATTTGTAGTAAAAGAGTGCAGCCGCATAAGCAGTAATTGGCGTTCACAGAAAAACCTTCACGATTATTTAGATGAAAATTCAATTGTGGGCATAGAAGGCGTAGATACAAGGGCATTGACCAAACATATACGTCAACAAGGTGCGATGAAGGCTGTGATTTCCAGCGATGAAAGCATCAAGGACAGCGCGCTTCTGGAGCAAGTAAAAAAATCACCCGGGCTTATAGGACGAGACTTGGTTAAGGAAGTCATTGACCCAAACATCGGGACATGGCAAGAAAAAGGCGATTTTAAAGTAGTTGTAATAGACTGTGGCGTAAAAATGAACATTTTGCGTGAACTGGCCAAAAGAAAATGCCAGGTTGTAGTTGTTGGTGCTGATACTTCTTTTAAAGACATTCTGGATTTAAAACCTCAAGGGGTTCTTCTCTCAAACGGACCTGGTGACCCGGCAGCTGTTACCTATCTTATTGAAACCGTTAAGAAGCTGATCGGCAAGGTGCCTTTATTTGGTATTTGCCTAGGTCATCAGATATTGGGCTTGGCTTTAGGCGGTAAGACTTATAAATTGAAATTTGGCCATCATGGAGGAAATCATCCGGTTAAAGATTTAAAGACCGAGAAAATCTCGATCACTTCCCAGAATCACGGTTTTTGCGTGGATATGGATACTTTGAACAAAGATGAGATAGAGATCACTCATATAAATCTTAATGATAATACCTTGGAGGGGATAAGGCATAAGAGTTTCCCTTTGTTTTCTGTCCAGTTTCATCCTGAAAGCGCACCCGGACCTCACGATGCTAAATACTTATTTGATAATTTTTTGAATATGATAAATGAATATAAAAATCGAAACAATTTCTAATATTAAAATTTTTAGATGTTCAAAAACTATAATTATTTTAGATATTTTTAGGTTTTAAGTCATTTCGGATTTAACAACATTATTATGCCCAAAAGAAACGACATACACAAAATATTGATAATCGGCTCAGGGCCTATAATAATCAGCCAGGCCTGCGAGTTTGATTATTCCGGGACTCAAGCCTGTAAAGCTTTAAGAGAAGAGGGCTATAAAGTAGTCCTTATCAATTCCAATCCAGCCACTATTATGACCGATCCTCAGACCGCTGACGCTACCTATATTGAACCAATAACCACTGAGGTAGTTGAAAAAATTATAATCAAAGAAAAACCTGATGCCATACTTCCTACTTTAGGCGGTCAGACCGGGCTGAATACAGCGATGAAGCTTTACGAAAAAGGTATTTTGCAAAAATATAGCGTTAAGATGATCGGAGCAGATTATGAGACTATTAAAAAAGCCGAGGACCGCAATCATTTTAAAGAAGCCATGTTAAAAATCGGCCTTGATCTTCCCAGGAGCGCCCTTGCCCATTCTATGGAAGAAGCAAGGCAGGCCTTAAAAAACATCGGTTTGCCGGTAATAATCCGCCCCAGTTTTACTTTGGGCGGTACAGGAGGAGGCATAGCCAATAATGAAGCTGATTTTGAGCGAATAGCAGATCTCGGACTTAAAAACAGCATGGTCAGTGAAATACTTATTGAAGAATCAATAATCGGCTGGAAAGAGTATGAGCTCGAGGTAATGCGTGATAAAAAAGACAATGTTGTGATTGTCTGTTCAATAGAAAATTTTGATCCCATGGGTATCCATACTGGTGATTCAATAACAGTTGCCCCGGCCCAGACTTTGACTGACCTTGAATATCAGAAGATGCGTGATGCTGCCATGGCGATAATCAGAGAAATCGGCGTTGAGACCGGCGGTTCAAACATCCAGTTTGCTGTTGATCCTAAGACCGGTCGAATGGTAGTTATAGAGATGAATCCGAGGGTTTCGCGAAGCTCTGCTCTTGCATCTAAAGCAACTGGTTTTCCTATTGCTAAGTTTGCAGCCAAGCTGGCAGTAGGCTTGAGCTTGGACGAAATACAGAATGATATAACTAAGGAGACGCCGGCAAGCTTTGAACCTTCGATAGACTATTGTGTTGTTAAAATACCCCGCTTCACTTTTGAAAAGTTTCCTGAGGCTGAGGATGTGCTGGGAATATCAATGAAATCGGTCGGCGAGACCATGGCAATAGGCCGGACATTCAAGGAAGCATTAGGCAAAGGCTTAAGGGGCCTTGAAATAAACCATACCGGTTTGGATAATAAATTAAGCTTTGAAGATATTTCTGACGGAAAAATCCGCCTGCGCTTGCAGGAGCCGAACGCTTCCAGGATATTTTACATCAAATACGCCCTGCAGAAAGGATACAGCGTTTCTGATATAGTGGCCATGACCGGGATTGATATCTGGTTTATAGATAACATCAAGCAGATAGTAGAATTTGAAGAAGAGTTAAAGTCGGCAGGCAAGCTAAAAAATATTTCAGCCCGGTTGATGAAACAAGCCAAGCAGTATGGCTTTGGCGATGCTCAACTTGCTGCCTTGTTTTCTACATCCGAAACAGAAGTAAGAAATTACAGGAAGAAACTGGGGATCGAGGCAGTTTTTAAACTTGTAGATACCTGCGCAGCTGAATTTCAGGCTTATACCCCTTACTATTACTCGACTTACGAAGATGAGTGCGAGATGCACCAGAGCCAGAAAAAGAAGATCATAATCCTGGGAGGAGGCCCTAATCGGATAGGCCAGGGTATAGAATTCGACTATTGCTGCTGTCATGCTTCTTTTGCTTTAAAGGAGCTTGGTTATGAGACTATAATGGTAAATTCCAACCCCGAGACCGTATCAACCGATTATGATACTTCCGATAAACTTTATTTTGAGCCTCTCACATTGGAAGATGTAATGAATATCATTGATAAAGAAAAACCAGAAGGAGTGATAGTCCAGTTTGGCGGCCAGACTCCATTAAATTTAGCCAGGCAGCTTAAAGACCTTGGTGCGCCTATAATCGGTACAAGCGTAGATTCAATAGAAAGAGCAGAGGACAGGGGAGAATTTTCAAAACTTATAAAAAAACTCAAAATAAACCAGCCGGCTAACGGTTTTGCCAGGTCCAAAGAAGAAGCCTTAGAGCAGGCAAAGAGGATAGGTTATCCGGTTTTAGTCCGTCCTTCTTTTGTGTTAGGCGGAAGGGCCATGAGGATCGTATATGATGATGAATCTTTAGCAGAGTTTATGGAAGAGGCCATGGATGTTTCTAGTGAGCACCCGGTGTTAATCGATCAGTTCTTGCAGGATGCTGTTGAAGTCGATGTTGATGCCATAAGCGACGGCAAAATAACCGCAATAGGCGGCATAATGGAACACGTTGAGGAGGCAGGTGTTCATTCCGGAGATTCTGCATGCGTTCTGCCGCCGCACACCCTGAGCGATGAGATAATAGATAAGATCAGAAATCATACATTTGCTTTGTCAAAAGAGTTAAATGTAAAGGGTCTTATGAATATTCAGTTTGCTGTAAAAAAGGATACTGTTTATGTCCTGGAGGTCAACCCCCGGGCCTCGCGGACCATTCCTTTTGTGAGCAAAACCATTGGCTTTCCGCTTGCTAAATTAGCTGCCAAAGTAATGGTTGGAAAATCTTTAGTAGAACTTGATTTTACCCGGGAAAAAACTGTAGGCCACGTTTCAGTTAAGGAATCTGTGCTTCCTTTTTCCCGTTTCTCAGGAGTGGATATAATTTTGAGCCCGGAGATGAAATCGACTGGCGAGGTTATGGGCATAGACACCACATTTGGCCGGGCATTCTATAAGTCCCAGCTTGCAGCAAACCAGGGTTTGCCTAAAGAAGGATTGATATTTATAAGCGTAAAAAACGACGATAAGCGTAATATAATTTTTATTGCCAAAAAACTTCTTGATTTAGGCTTTGAGATAATTACTACAGCAGGGACTTTCAAGGCATTTAAATCGAACAATATAACAGCGCATCTTGTAGGAAAAGTCAGCGAAGGCGATATGAAAATATTAGATATGATCAAAGCAGGAAAAATAAAACTTATAATCAATACTCCTTCTGGCAGCCAGGGCCAGTCAGATATGAAACCAATACGAAACCTAGCTGTGATGCATGGAGTTCCTTGCATCACTACCATCCAGGGAGCTCAGGCAGCAGTTAACGGCATAGAATCAGTTATTAAAGGTGATATAGGTGTGCAGTCTATACAGGAATACTTTGGAAGATGAAAAATGTAAAATGAAAAATTAAAAATTGAGAATCAAAAAAACATTTTTCATTTTAAATTTTTAATTTTTTAATATGTGCGGCATATTCGGAGCAATTGGACAGAAAGATTCAGCCAGGCTAACTTATCTTGGCTTATATGCTTTGCAGCATAGAGGCGAAGAAAGTGCAGGCATAATAATTTATGACAAAAAGAAAGCTCATTACCTCAAAGGCATGGGTCTGGTAAGTGATGTCTTCAGCGAGAAGACTGTTTCTTCTTTACAGGGAAAAACTGCTATCGGCCACGTCAGGTATTCTACTACCGGTTCAAGCCATGCCAAAAACATCCAGCCCTTTATGGTCCGCCACAAGAAAGGTTATATCGCTATAGCTCATAACGGGAATTTGACCAATACCAAGAAGCTTCACACTGAGTTAGAAGAGAAGGGGTCGATATTCCAGAGTACTATGGATTCAGAGATCATAGCGCATCTCATAGCCCGGGTTTCGGGTAAAGATTATAAGGATAGCATTATTTCTGCTCTGTCAGAGCTTCAGGGAGCTTATTCTCTTGTCCTGATGGTTGATAATATTCTTGTCGCCGCCAGGGATCCTAGAGGCTTTAGGCCTCTCAGTCTGGGTAAAGTAGGAGATTGCTATGTTTTAGCCAGTGAGACCTGCGCTTTCGATTTGATCCATGCTGATTACATACGCGACATTGAACCTGGTGAGATACTCTTTATTGATCAGAGCGGCAGGCTTGAGTCTGTGAAGCCTTTTCCCGAAAAAAATCATGCTTTTTGCATTTTTGAATACATTTATTTTTCCCGTCCGGACAGTAATATTTTTTCTAATAACGTTTATTTGGCCCGTAAGCGTCTTGGCCAGCAGCTTGCTCGCGAATATAATCCAGATTGCGACCTAGTAATGCCTATACCTGATTCCGGAAGTTATGCTGCGCTTGGCTATGCCCAGGAATCAAAAAAGCCTTATGAAGCAGGAATGATACGTAACCATTATATAGGAAGGACTTTTATCCAGCCCACGCAGTTTGCCAGGGATTTCAGGGTAAGGGTTAAGCTTAATCCGGTAAGGGATGTATTAAAAGGAAAAAAAGTAGTTGTCGTAGAAGATTCTATAGTAAGGGGAACAACCTGCCGGGCCAGGGTAAAAGCCCTTAGGGATGCCGGAGCTAAAGAGGTCCACATGGGCGTTAGCTGCCCGCCCATTATCTCGCCTTGTTTTTATGGTATTGATTTTCCTACCCGTAAGGAATTGATAGCCTCAAATAAAACCATAAAACAGATAAAAGATTTTATCGGACTAGACAGCCTGTATTATTTAAGTTTGGAAGGGATGCTTAAGTCAATGCCTCTGCCTAAAAATGAATTTTGCACAGCCTGTTTTACCTGTAAATATCCTGAGAAACCCAGTAAAGGTTTCAGCAAGAATATTCTCGAATGCTAGATTTCAGGTTGATTTTATCAAAAAATTTGCTAGAATATACGAAAGTTATTTAACTTCATTGCCGCGACCTTGCGGCGGTTAATTAACCTCTTATGCGCAACGTAGCGTATAGCTTAGAGAAAAGATTCTCTATTCTTTCCTTTACTAATATACAAGATGTTTTCGAATAAGCCTCAAAGTAACAGTTCTGTAGTTACGTTTACTTCCAATAATCTTAATCTTATATTTTTTTTAAAAACAAGGAGGGCTGATGCCAAGGCGCCAGGATATTAAAAAAGTTTTAATAATCGGTTCCGGCCCGATCATTATAGGCCAGGCCTGCGAATTTGACTATTCTGGGACGCAGGCTTGTAAGGCTTTAAAAGAAGAAGGATACGAGGTAGTCCTGGTTAATTCCAACCCGGCCACAATCATGACTGACCCGGGTATGGCCGACAAAACTTATATTGAACCTTTGACAGTAGATAGCCTGGAAAGGATTATTGAAATAGAAAAACCTGATGGATTGCTTTCTAACCTGGGAGGCCAGACCGGCCTTAATCTTTCCTCAACTCTTTTCAAATCCGGTTTTTTACATAAACAGGGAGTTGAAATAATCGGCGTCAAGGCTGATGCGATAGAACGCGGCGAAGACAGGATTGCTTTTAAGGAAACAATGAAGAAGCTTAACATACCTATGCCTGAGTCAGCTCCTTGTCATTCTGTTCAAGAGGCCGAGGAAATAGCTTCCAGACTTAAATATCCTGTAGTTTTAAGACCGGCCTATACCTTAGGAGGTACAGGCGGAGGAATAGCTTACAATGTCGAAGAGCTCAGGATGATAGTAAGCCGGGGGTTAGCAGCAAGTTTGATAAACCAGGTTTTAGTTGAGGAATCTGTTATCGGCTGGGAAGAGTTGGAACTTGAAGTTGTGCGCGATAGAGACAACCGTAAAATAACAGTTTGTTTCATCGAAAATATAGATGCGATGGGAGTTCATACTGGTGACAGTTTTTGTGCAGCGCCCATGCTGACTGTTCCTGCCGATTTGCAGCTGAGGATGCAGGAGCTTTCATATAAAATAGTTGACGCTATTGAAGTGATAGGTGGTACCAATATACAATTTGCACACAACCTTAACGACGATCGCTTAGTCGTGATCGAAATCAATCCCCGTACATCGCGTTCTTCAGCTCTCGCCTCCAAAGCCACGGGTTTTCCTATAGCCCGCATTTCCACAAAGCTGGCTGCTGGCTTGAAAATGGATGAGATACCCTATTGGAGAAAAGGCACTCTTGATAAATATGAGCCCTGGGGAGAATACGTGGTAATAAAATTCGCCCGCTGGGCTTTTGAGAAATTTCCTCAGGCCAAAGATGTGATTACCACCCAGATGAAGGCTGTCGGCGAGGTCATGAGCATAGCCAAGACTTTCAAAGAAGCTTTTCAAAAATCAATACGTTCTCTGGAGATAAAAAGGTACGGCCTGGGTAATGTTAAGAACTTTAAGTCATTGACCTTAGATGCCCTGAAAGCAAAACTGGCTCAGCCTTCAAGCGAGAGGGTGTTTTTGATGTATGAAGCTTTGCGCAAGGGGATAAGCACCCAGGATCTGCATAAAATCACTCATATAGGGGAGTGGTTTATTAAAGAGATGAAAGACCTTGTAGAGTTTGAGGAAAAGATTATTCAATTTTCCTGGAATGACTTAAGTGACGAATATCTAGTTAAAGCCAAAGAATGGGGGTTTTCCGACCGCTACCTGGCAGAACTATTTTCTGTTGAAGAAAAAGAGGTAAGGGAAAGAAGGATTGCATTAGGCAAGGTTGCTGCCTATGAGCCTGTTCCGGTCAGCGGAGTAGAAAATGCAGCTTATTACTATTCTACTTATAATGCCCGGGACAAGGTAGAGGTATCTTTAAATAAGAAGATAATGATATTAGGCGGCGGCCCTAACAGGATAGGCCAGGGCATTGAGTTTGACTATACTTGTGTTCATGCTGCCTTTGCCCTTAAGGACGCGGGTTTTGAATCTATTATGGTGAATTGCAATCCAGAAACAGTGTCCACTGACTATGATACCTCTAATAAATTATACTTTGAACCGCTAACCGTTGAAGATGTTCTGGCTATTTATGAAAAGGAAAAACCCGAGGGCGTGATCGTTCAGTTCGGCGGCCAGACCCCTTTAAATCTGGCTCAGGAATTAAAAGATAACGGGGTAAATATTCTTGGTACTAGCCCTGAAAGTATTAATTTTGCCGAGGACAGAGAACATTTTAGGGAGAAAATGATTGAACTTAATATTCCTCAGCCAGATAGCGGCACAGCCCGTTCCTTAACTCAGGCTCAGGAGATCGCAGCAAAGATAGGGTTTCCTCTTATGGTCAGGCCTTCTTATGTTCTTGGCGGCCGCGGCATGGAGATAGTTTACGATAAGGATATGCTGAACCGTTATGCTCTGGAAGCAATAAATGTAAGTCCTGAGCATCCGATGCTTATCGATAAGTTTCTTGAACGGGCAATAGAAGTAGAGGTTGATGCTTTATCCGACGGTGAAGATATTTTTATTGCAGCCATAATGGAACATATTGAATTAGCCGGGGTGCATTCTGGCGATTCTGCCTGCGCTATCCCTACAAGAACCATAACCGAAAAGAATAAAGATTTGATATATGAGTATACAAAAAAAATCGGCAGAACCCTGAAAGTCATAGGGTTAATGAATATACAATACGCTATTTGCGGAGACAAGGTTTATATCTTAGAGGCAAACCCCAGGGCTTCACGCACAGTGCCTTTGGTTTCCAAGATAACCTCAATACCTTACCCCAGAATAGCTACCGAGATTATGCTTGGCAGAAAAATCAAGACTTTCCCAGAATTAAAAGAAAAAAGGCTTCCTTATTTTGGAGTGAAGGAGGCGGTTTTCCCCTTCAATATGTTTCCGGAAGTCGATCCGCTTCTTGGACCTGAAATGAAGGCTACTGGGGAGGTCATGGGCATTGGAGATAGTTTTGGGGTTGCTTTTTTCAAGGCTCAGGAGGCAGCTGGAGCAAAACTGCCTCTTGAAGGCAATATTCTTTTGACTGTAAATGATAACCATAAAACCGAATTGCTGCCTATTGCTTTAAAGATAAGGGAGCTCGGGTTTAAAATATATGCTACTGAAGGCACTTCTGTTTTTCTGGATCAGCATGGCATAGATAATACGAAAATAAAAAAGCTACACGAGGGAAGACCCAACATAACAGATGCAATAAAAAATAAAGAAATCCATCTGGTGATCAACACCCCTGCCGGCAGGGGCAGCAAATTCGATGATAGTTATATAAGGATGCAGGCAATTGTCCACAAGGTTCCTTATATCACATCTATGGCAGCAGCTCAGGCCAGCGTAGAGGGCATTGAGGCAGCGGCTAAATCCAGAATCCGTCCTAAATCATTACAGGATTATTACAAAGAATTGGAGAAGATTTATGCTAAAACCTAGAACTCTTGACCAGGAACATTTCTTGGCAAAGCCTGCAGGTTTTGATAATGAAAAATATTTAAAAGAGCAGACTCAAGCCATACTTGAGAGGGTGAAGAAATTTGATAATAAACTATATCTGGAGTTCGGGGGAAAAATAGTTTTTGATTATCATGCCAGCCGGGTGTTGCCCGGATTTAATCCTAATGTCAAGATAATGCTTCTTAAGAAGCTGAAAGATAAAGCGGATATAATATTGTGTATATATGCAGGGGATATCGAGAGAAGAAAAGTTAGAGCTGATTTCGGTATCACCTACGATGTTGACGCCTTGAAACTTATCGATGATTTGCGTAGCTGGGATATTAATGTTGCCGCAGTTGTGATTACCCGTTTTGATAACCAGCCTTCGGCTGTTATATTTAAGAATAAGTTAGAGCGGCGCAACATAAGAGTTTATACCCATCAATTCACCAAGGGATACCCTACTGATGTAGATTTGATTGTAAGCGATCAAGGTTATGGCGCAAACCCTTATATTGAAACAGAAAGACCTTTGGTTGTTGTAACCGGTCCAGGGCCAGGCAGCGGCAAGCTTGCAACCTGTCTTTGCCAGCTTTATCATGAGCATAAAAGAGGGGTAAAGGCCGGTTATGCTAAATTTGAGACTTTTCCTATTTGGAATATACCTTTGAAGCACCCGGTCAACATAGCTTATGAATCAGCTACTGCGGACCTTCGTGATTTCAATCTGGTTGACCCTTTCCACCTTGAAACTTATAAGCAAACAGCTATTAACTACAATCGCGATGTTGAGGCTTTTCCATTATTGAAAAGAATACTTGAGAAGATAACCGGAGGCGAGTCTGTTTACAAGTCTCCGACAGATATGGGAGTCAACCGGGCTGGTTTTGGCATAGTCGATAATGAAGTTGTTTCTGATGCAGCCAAACAAGAGATCATACGCAGGTTTTTCCGATACAGCTGTGAATTTGCCATGGGCTTTGTGGATAAGGATACAGTTCAGAGAGCTGAGTTAGTGATGAAAGAGCTTGATCTCAAACCCGAAGACAGGGCTGTTGTAGCTAAAGCCCATGAAGCCGCGGTTGAAGCAGAAGAAAAGCAGAAAGGTCATGAGGGT
>JAFGHG010000212.1 GCA_016939345.1 Candidatus Omnitrophota bacterium | reverse complement strand
TTATTTTAAACAGCTATTTGCTCAGGTTACAAATCCAGCAATTGACCCTATCAGGGAAGAGCTGGTAATGAGCCTAGAGTGTTATATGGGCGGGCGTAAGAACCTCTTAGATGAAACTCCCGCCCATTGCCACAAAGTCTATCTTAAGCAGCCGATACTTACCAACGAAGAACTGGAAAAAATAAGAAATATAGGAGAAGGTTTTAAATCAAAAACTATTTCCATTCTTTTTAAAGCCGCAAGCAAAGATGATTTTTTTGAATGCCTTGATAACATATGTGAAGAATCAGAGAAAGCAATAGAACAGGGGAATTCTTTTATTATTTTAAGCGATAGGGGAGTAAATAAAAAAATGGCTCCCATTCCTGCCTTGATCGCTGTAGGGGCAGTGCACCAGTACTTGGTGAAAAAAAACTGCCGTTCCCAAATAGCCCTTATTTTAGAAAGTGCAGAACCCAGGGAAGTGCATCATTTTGCAGTTCTTTTTGGTTTTGGGGTGGGATGCATTAATCCTTATCTCAGCTTTGAGGCTATAGAGTATCTTATAAGTCATGGGGATATCGACCTGGGCATTAAATCAGCACAGAAAAACTATATTAAAGCAATTGATAAAGGAATATTGAAAGTGCTTTCTAAGATGGGCATATCTACTTTGCAGAGTTACCGGGGCGCTCAAATTTTTGAAGCTCTGGGATTAGCCGATGATGTTGTAGATAAGTGCTTTAAGAATACTGCTTCCCGTATTGGCGGTGCTACCATGGATGTAATAGCTGAGGAATCTATAGTCAGACATAATGCAGCTTTTCCTAAAACAGAAGGAGCTTCAGCTATTTTGGAAAGCGGGGGAGCCCATACTTACAGAAAGGACGGCCGCTTTCATCTCTGGAATCCGGAAAGTATCTCGGCTATACAGGATGCCACAAGAAATAATGATTACTTACGTTATAAAGAATTCGCTGCTTTAATAAATGACCAGTCTAATAATCCTACCACCTTAAGAAGCCTGTTGAAGTTCAAAGAAACAAAACCAATACCGATTGAGAAAGTCGAGTCTAAGCAAGAGATATTCAAGCGATTTGCGACCGGAGCCATGAGTTTTGGTTCTATTTCAAAAAGCGCTCATGAGACTCTGGCAATTGCCATGAATAGGATTGGCGGCAGATCCAATACCGGCGAAGGAGGAGAAGACCCCCAAAGGTTTAAGCCAGTTCCGGGCGGAGATTCAAAACGAAGCGCTATAAAGCAAGTTGCATCGGGCCGCTTTGGAGTGACAACAAATTATCTGGTAAATGCCGATGAACTTCAAATAAAGATAGCTCAAGGCGCAAAGCCCGGCGAGGGCGGCCAGCTTCCTGGACATAAAGTCAGCGTGGCTATTGCTAAGACCCGCTATACCACTCCCGGAGTTACTTTGATCTCTCCCCCTCCGCACCATGATATATATTCGATTGAAGACCTGGCAGAGCTTATATTTGATCTAAAGAATACAAATCCTCAAGCAAGAATAAGCGTAAAACTAGTTTCAGAAATCGGGGTAGGAACTATTGCTGCAGGTGTAGCAAAAGGTCATGCCGATATGATTTTAATTTCCGGCGGAGACGGAGGAACAGGAGCTTCCCCTTTAAGCTCAATACACCATGCCGGCCTTCCCTGGGAGCTTGGCTTATCTGAAACCCATCAGACCCTTGTTTTGAATGACCTTCGTTCTAGGGTTAGGCTGCAGACAGACGGCCAGCTAAGGACTGGCAGGGATGTTGCCATAGCAGCTATGCTCGGGGCAGAAGAATTTGGTTTTTGCACAATAGCCTTGATTATCTGCGGTTGCGTTATGCTTAGACATTGCCATCTTAATAATTGTTCAGTTGGTGTAGCCACTCAGGACGATATATTACAGATGCGTTTTAAAGGTAAGCCTGAATATATCGTCAACTACTTTAATTTCGTTGTTTGCGAACTGCGAGAAATTATGGCCAGCCTGGGCATTGCTACCATGGATGAGCTTATAGGCAGGACAGATCTTTTAGAAGTTAATAAGGCTATAATTCCCTGGAAGGCGAAAGCAATTGACTTTAGAAAAATTTTATTCAAACCAAAAGTATCTGAAGGTGTTGGAATCTATTGCCAAAGGCAGCAGCATGGCCTGGATAATATCCTGGATAAAAAGTTAATAGGGCTGGCTATGCCGGCATTGGAACAAGATAAAAATCTAAAAGAACAGCTGAGCATTAATAATACCAATAGGGCAACAGGCGCTATGTTAAGCGGAGAAGTAGTCAAAAATTATGGCGAAAGCGGTCTAAGCGAAAATAGGCTGTATTTTAAGTTCTCCGGGGTTGCCGGACAAAGTTTTGGAGCCTGGTTGGCAACCGGCATCACTTTTGAATTAGAAGGCTTAGCTAACGATTATATAGGTAAAGGCCTCTCCGGAGGTAAAATAATAGTCTATCCTGATCAAAAGGCCACATACAAGCCGGAGGAAAACATTATTATCGGTAATACTGCCTTTTACGGAGCTATAAAAGGGGAAGCCTACATAAGAGGCATTGCCGGAGAGCGTTTTTGCATTCGTAATTCCGGGCTCAATGCTGTTGTGGAAGGCGTGGGTGATCATGGCTGTGAATACATGACCGGCGGAAGGGTGGTGATAATCGGTTTAACCGGAAGGAATTTTGCGGCCGGTATGAGCGGAGGCATAGTTTATGTATATGATTATCAAAGAAATTTTGTTCAAAAATGTAATTTAGGTATGGTTCAATTAGAAGAATTAAATATGGAAGACAGGACAACCGTGCGAATACTGCTGGAAAACCATTTTGAATATACTCAAAGCGGTATTGCCAGGAAAATTCTTGACAGTTATTCCAATGAGATAAAAAGATTCATAAAGGTAATTCCTACAGAGTACAAAAAGCTACTTGAGCAGAAAAGCCAGGAAGAAAAGCTCGATTTAATGGAGATGTCGGATGCATAAATTAGGGGTAAGGGTTTAGGGGCTGGGGTTTGGGGATTAACAATTTTTCTATGACTCAAACAAAAATAAATATTTTTCTAAAACATAATTGAATATGAGTAAAGATGTAAAAGCATTTTTGAAGATCAAACGTGAAAAATCAAAATACCGACCGGTATGCGAGAGGGTAAAAGACTATAAGCAGGTAGCATTACTGCGCAGTGAAGAATCTGCCCAGGATCAAGCCAGCC
Source organism: Candidatus Omnitrophota bacterium (assembly GCA_016939345.1). Lineage (GTDB taxonomy): Bacteria > Omnitrophota > Gorgyraeia > Duberdicusellales > 4484-171 > JAFGHG01. The sequence goes on along the minus strand of JAFGHG010000212.1, from coordinate 6,101 downwards.
GATGCATGGACTGCGCAGTACCCTTTTGCCACTGGGCTTGCCCTTTAGGTAATTATATTCCTGAATGGAACGATGCAGTCATCGATGAGCAATGGGAGAAAGCTTTTACTTTGCTCAATGAGACAAATAATCTTCCTGAAATAACCGGAAGGGTCTGTCCTGCGCCTTGCGAGTACTCCTGCGTTTTAGGTATCAATGATGATGCTGTGACTATTTGTGAGAACGAACTGAATATTATCGAACACGCTTATAAATACGGCCTGATAAAACCGCGTCCGCCAAAGAGTCGAACCGGCAAAAAGATCGCTGTCGTCGGCTCAGGCCCGGCTGGTTTAGCAGCAGCTGCTCAGTTAAATAAGGCAGGCCATAACGTAATTGTTTATGAAAAGGATAAAAAGTGTGGAGGCCTTTTGCGCTATGGAATACCTGATTTTAAACTGGAAAAAACAATAGTCGATAGGCGCATAGAATTGCTAAAGAATGAAGGCATACAATTTAATTGTCAGGTTGAGGTGGGCCGTGATATTGCCGGTAGCGAATTAATAAACAAATATGATGCCGTTATAATCGCTATTGGTTCACGCCAGCCCAGGGATCTTGCTATTGAAGGCAGGGGGCTTAAAGGCATCTATTTTGCCATGAACTTTTTAACTCAGAATAACCGAAGGGTCAGCGGCGAAGATTCAGATTCAAGTGAATTTATTGATGTAAAAGGTAAGAAGGTAGTAGTCATCGGAGGAGGAGATACCGGTTCAGATTGCGTTGGGACAGCCAACCGTCTTGGTGCAAGTTGTGTGGTTCAGATAGAAGTATTGCCTAAACCTGCTGATTGCCGTTCAGATGACTACCCTTGGCCTTTATACCCCTTATTGCTTAAGACCTCAAGTTCCCACCAAGAGGGCGCAGAACGGCAGTGGGCAATCCTAACAAAGAAATTCATTGGTCTGCAGGGTAAACTGCAAAAACTTTTATGTGTGCAGGTTGAGTTTGCCATAGAGAGTAGAGAGGAGAGAGTAGAGAGTAGAGAGAGGAAGTGCCCGGTGATGAGAGAGATACCTGGTTCTGAATTTGAGATTGAGTGCGATGTAGCGATTTTAGCAATAGGCTTTCTTCACCCCGAGCATAAGGGCTTGATAAATGATCTAAAATTAAAGCTTGACGGAAGGGGTAACATAAGCACCGGCCCTGATTACATGACTTCACAAAAAGGTGTTTTTTCTGCCGGAGACGCCCACAGGGGGCAGTCTTTAGTTGTTCATGCCATCAGTGAAGGCCGCAGAGCAGCCAGGGCAATAGACGAGTATATTACGGGAGAATCAATTTTGCCGGTATTATGATGTCTTTTAACGTTTTCTGTAATAACCCGGACTTTTTCGGGTAGCAGTAGCTTTGTTGTCTATATTTCCTTTGATTTTTATAGAAATACCGTTTTTGGAATCATCTTTTGCTTTAGGAAAATTGCTCACTTCTTCCAGGCCCTCTTTTGTAGGCACAGGATTTTGTTCTGTTCCTATAAATTGGATCTCTTGTTTGTCATATTTTATAGGCACGCCTATAATATCTACCTTGATGTATTCAGCAGTATTTTCAATGATTTTGGCCTCAAATTGTTTTCCGGAATTAAGCACGATTGTCTCTGCAAAAAGAGACAGGATGCATGAACAGCTCAACAATAAAACTAAGAAAATAATCTTTCTAGCCATGGTCACCTCCCTTTATTAAACCTCCAAGGCTCTTAAATATAACACGCAAAGATTATGTTTTTGTTGAAAAATAAAAAGATTTATTGAGCGAGAGAAAAAAGCTAACATTTCAGAGGATTTTTCCAGATGTAAACGTTTTAAGCCGGTAGTAGTTTTGGTCTGAATTAGATCAGGGATTTGGGATATAAGACTTAAGAAGCAGGTTTATTCTGTCAAGATAATGGGGGTGTTTTTCGGCAAAAAAAGAAATCGCACCAATCCACTCGTTAATAGCCTGGTTCAAGCCGTCTTCATAGATATCCTTTTTAACCCTTAAAAGTTCTTCTTGTTTGGGGAATTTATTACGCAGCCTTCGTGTTTCTTCTGTCTCTTCATACCATGTTTGCAGGACCTTGGAGTTGTGGTTTATAAGACCATCAAGCTCACTTATAGCAAGCTCAGGAGAATTGATATTTCTCTTAATGATATCAGCAGCGCTATACCAGAATTCAGTAGGGGTCTGGGCCCAGGTCATGGCAGGAATAAGTATCAAAATTAACAGGTAGATCAGTGAGTTTATCTTTATTTTTCTCATAATCATCTTCTTAAGCAAATAATCCTTCTCTGTATATTATACTAATATTGCAAAAACGTGGCAATCTTTAATTGAACTTGCTTTAAGCCACCAACGGCGGTATAATCCCTAGATTAATAAACTATCGAAATCAAAAGGAGCAGAATGGATCAGAAAAAGATTATTATTGACTGTGAAAAATGTAGAGGCAGCGGAGAATGCATAAAAGTCTGCCCGGAAAAAGCAATCTCCCTGAAGAACGGTAAAGCTGTAATTGACTATAATAAGTGCGATTTCGACGGCATTTGTATCCCGGCCTGCCCCCATCAAGCCATAAGCTTCAGGCCATAGCAAATCATCAATCATGAGTTTCAATATCGGGCAAAACAGGCAAGCAGCAGTTTTTTCTCTTTTTCTTTGGTTTTTGTTTTGCTCTATGGGCTTTTGCCAGGGTCCTTTTGAAGAGGCAAGGAAATATCTGGATAAGATTGATTATTTAAATCAAAAGATCAAGCTTATTCAGATGCAGGCAGAAAAAAAGAATGCCGAGGCGACTCCTTCCCAGGGTATGGAAAATATTAAAGAATTAGCCAGCAAGTTAACACAGATAATATATGAGATTAAAGCCCTGATCCCGCCGCCTGAGCTGGAATCCTACCATAAAAAGACACTCGCGCACGCAGAATACACAGTTACCTATTATCAATCCCTAGACCAGTACCGTGAGCTTTATCCTGTATTGATTAAGAAAAGAAAAGATGCCCTTACTGAACTTAAAAAAACCCTTAGTAATTATTCTGATTGTCCCAGACAGTACTCTAGCAATATTGATCTTGAATTGAAGCAGTTAGACAGCAATCTATACAGCAAAACCGAAAATTTAGATGCAGAACCCATACTAAAACTTATAGAAAGCCAGCCTGAAAATTATCAGAACTATATTGATTTAGCTAATTTTTATCTTACAAGCGGCCAGGGAGATTTGGCAGTTGAAAACGCTGAAAAGGCTTTAAGATTAAGCCCCGAGGAGGCAGCTGCTAAAGGTGCTTATCTTATTGCTGCTTCGGGTTCCTATTATGCCGGCAGGCCGCAGGCAAGTTTTGATTATGTTGATAAAGCGCTTTTGAGCAATCCCGGGGATAAGGAAGTTTTAAGTTTTAAGCAGATGCTTGAGGCAGTTAAGCAGGAGCAGTGGGGAGGTAAAGTTCCCAAGCAGTTGAGTTTTGACGGTTATGAGTCTGTTGATAAATTGCTTGAGTCCGTAGCCAGCGAAGGTAAAGCTACGCTTGGCAGTTCAAGGGATGATTTCATCAGCGAAGATTTGTATTTTAGTCTAGAAGGTCCGAAAGATTGGGAAAAAGAAGCTGATTTAAAGATTGCCGGTGGTACAAGAGTCCTTTTACAATATAAAAAACAAAAAGAGAGCAGAGATACCATTATTTCCGTAACCAAAGATAAGCTGCCGGAAGAAGATAAGGCACTTCTGGATTTTGCTAAAAGAGTCAGGCAGAGTCTCATGCAAAGGGCCCAGGCATCAGTTATTTTAGGGCCTTATCTGGTAATGGTGGGCGATAAAGAAGCAGCGCTGACTGAGTTTAAATTTCTTAAGAAAAACTCCTACTTCAGGTTTTACCAGTTTCTAGTTAATAATACTGTCTTGACCTTTAATTATTCTAACACCTTGGACGATTTTGAACAGGATCTGCCGGCCTTTGAGCGGGTTGTAAAAAGTATTATATTTAAAAAGCAATAAAACAATTTTTATGGAAGCCCAGGAGAGAAAAAGGCTGAAAGAAATCTATGAAAATGAGGTTTCAGACCAGGACTTGGCTGAATTGGCCATGACTGACCCCAAAGAGTTTGAGCAGGGGGTATTCGAACTGGTTATCGAAGCTGCAAAAAAAAGAGGCATACTGGAAAAACTTGAGGAAGTAAAAGCCGGCCAAAGACAGACAGTAAGTGACGAGAGATTGATAGAGATATATAGCTATAAGCAGGAACTTGAGAAAGAGGCAATCAAGAGTTTTTTTAAAGATAAAAACATAAATGTCGATATCGTCAGCAGAGAAGATTATCTGGCCAAACAATTAAATATCGGGGCTGATTGCCTGGGAGTAATAAGGGTTAAGGAGAGTGACCTTGAAAAAGCAAAAGTGCTGCTTGATGATTTTAATACCGATAATAATTTAGCTCAGGAAGAAGAGGAATTAATATTCTCGACAGTTAGAGAAGTGCTCCTGCGAAGAGGTATAGATGACAATGAAGGCGTAGCCAGAGAGATAGCCCGGGCAATAAGAGAGATTTATTATTAAAGAAATATTCTTCTATTCGATGCAAGAATCTAGGTTAAGTTTAAAATTCCTGCTTATGGCCGCCACATTCATAGCAGGGCTGCTGTCGTTTGCAGAGGCAGAAGAAAAACTGGCTCCTGAATTGGTTCGTGAGGCAGCCAGTGTTTCTGCAGGATATTTAGCCGATCAAATAGAGGATGACGGCGCCTTCTGCTATGTGTTGAATCTGGACCCCACTGTCAATTCAGATAAAAAGTATAATATTCTACGTCATTGCGGAGCAATTTACTCCCTGGCTATGTATTATACCCTGCAGCCTTCAGATACACTACTTGAGCGTATAGAAAGATCCGGCAATTTTCTTAAAAAAGAATGTCTTTTGCCTTTACCAGGCAGGGATGATCTTTTGGCCATATGGTCAAGGCCGGAAATCAATCACAGCCAAAATGTCTTGCAGGCTAAGCTAGGCGGTACCGGCTTAGGGCTTATAGCCTTATTAAGCATAGAAAAAATAAAACCCGGATATACTTCTCTTGACGATTTGCGCCGGCTTGGCAGTTTTCTGGTTTTTATGCAGAAAGAAGATGGAAGTTTTTTTTCCAAATATATCCCCAGCCAAGGCGGCCTTTATGATAAATGGCATTCGCTTTATTATCCAGGAGAGGCTATCCTGGCGTTGCTGATGCTTTATGAAAAAGACCCTTCAGAAATCTGGTTTGATACTGCTTTAAAAGGTTTGCTTTATATTTCCAAAACTCAGGATGGTTCTAAGGACTTAACTGTAGATCACTGGTTCTTGCTTGCTGCCGGCAAATTTTTTTCCTTAAAAAACAGAACTGTTTTACCCCAGGATTATAAAGAGATAGTTGATCACACAATAGCTATCTGTGGATTAATTCTTAAACAGCAGATAAAGGAACCCACGAACCCTTTATATTATGGCGGATTTTCAGAAGTAGGTTATACCACCCAGACAGCCATCCGTTTAGAAGGACTGCAGTCAGCGCTTTTTTTTCTGCCGGATAAAGACGGGTCAACCGAAGAGATAAAGAATTCTGTGGAGAAGGGGATAGGTTTTTTGCTAAGGTCTCAGTTAAAACAGGGCAGGTTTAAAGGAGCCATACCAAGGGCAATAAGCACGATCCCTGAAGAAAATGAGCAAGCCATAAATTTTAACAGACTAGCTAAAGAAGTAAGAATCGATTATGTTCAGCATGCTTTAAGCGCTATGGTCCAGTATCTAGAGAGAAAAGATAGGTAAAATATATCGCCTATTCTCTTGACTAAGCAGGAAAAACATCTAAAATTAAGTTGTGGATCCGTTTATTTCCTATATTGCTTCTTTCTTTGCCTTTTGGCTCGGCTCAGTGGTAGCCAGTGCTGTTATAGCCGGCTATAAGAAGCTTTCGGTAATCGGATTCACCTTTCTGGCTATTTTTACCGGCCCCCTGGCTCTTTTGATTGTCCTTCTTGTGTCAGATGGAAAAGCCCGAATTTCCAAAACAACTCCTTCGGCCAAGAACCTTCTTTCCCAACTATCCTCTCTTAAAGAGA
>JAFGHG010000211.1 GCA_016939345.1 Candidatus Omnitrophota bacterium | reverse complement strand
TTTCTATTAATGCCAGTTGTCTTTCTTTAGCCGATGCCCATAAAGAATATCTTCTGGGTGATTATGAAAAAGCTATTGAAAAGGCTCAAGACTTAGACCCTAATGATGAAGTTTTATACTTTATCGGTCTTGTTTTTATTAAAACCTGTCAATATAGCAGTTCAAGAAAGTATTTACAAAGACTTATAAACCAGTATCCTGATTCAAGCCTTTACCCTATAAGTCTTGTAAAGCTGGCTGATACCTATTTCCTTCAGAAAGATTATGATTCAGCCCGTGAGTTATATCAAAGGGTAGAAGAAAATCATCCAAAATTCGAAGGGATGCCGCTTGTGATTTTGCGTTTGGCCCAGATAGCCAGCCGACAGGGTGAGTGGAGAAAGAAAAACTATTACCTGGGTATAATAAAAGATAAATACCCCGAAAGCAGTGAGATAAAATTCGTAAAAATACTAGATAGCTATGGTGATTATTTTACCATTCAGGTGGGAGCCTTCAGCGATAAAGCCAATGCCTTAGCTTTAAAAAACGAGCTGCAGGAAGAATACAAGCCTTACATCATAGAAGACGAGAATGACAATTTTACTATATATAAAGTAAGGGTCGGAAAGTATAAAAACAGGCATGATGTTGAAAAAGTATCAAGAGTCCTTCAATCCCAAGGATATCCCGCCAGCATATATCCTTAGATTTTTTATTTTAATATCAGCTGTAATCTTAAGATCATGGGGTTTGGGTTTTGGCCTGCCTAATAGATCCTGCCGTCCCGATGAGGAGCTGATAACCGACATAGCGGCATCTTTTCTCAATCATTTTCATCCCCAGACATTTTTTTACCCTTCTTTTTATAAATACCTTGTGATGTTTTTTTATCTTATTTATTATGGGCTTGGCAGGATTTGCGGCCAGTTCAGTAATTACATAGGTTTTTTATTCACTTACGCTGTAAAGCCGCAGGTTTTCTTTTTAATCAGCAGGTCTATATCAGTTGTCTTAGGCTCAGCCAGCGTATATATGGTCTATTTGATAGCCAGGAGATTATTTAAGGAAAAAGAGGCTTTACTTTCAGCCTTATATCTTGCCATGGCTTATTTACATGTGCGTGATTCCCATTTTGGAGTAACTGATGTTCCAGCAACTTTTTTTATCCTGGTCTCTATTTTTTTTATAATCAAAGCCTTCAATGATTATTCCTTAAAAAATTACTCATTTGCCGCAATCTTTGCCGGTCTAGCTGCTTCTACTAAGTATTCCGGGGCATTACTGATAGTACCGATGTTTCTTGCGCATTTTTTTAATGTTTTTTCGTCAAAGGCAAAAATAATAAAGCTTGTTTTTGATAAAAAAATCATTCTTTTCGTTGCCCTCATGGCTCTTTTCTTTATAATCGGTTCACCTTATGTTTTGCTTGATTTTCCCCAGTTCAAAAATGATTTATTATATGAATGGCGTCATCTGGCCAGGGGCCATGGCATAATGCTTGGAAGAGGCTGGTTTTATCACCTTAAATTCTCTCTTTTTTATGGACTCGGCTTCAGCCTTTTTTTGTCAGGCCTGGCAGGAATTTTAGTTAGTTTAAGGCAGAACCCAAAGAAAACCCTGGTTCTGTTGTCATTTCCTTTTGCTTATTTTCTTTTAGCCGGCAAAGGCCATACAGTATTTGTCAGGTATTCTATTCCTTTAGTGCCTTTTCTTTGCATAAGCGCAGCTGTCTTCAGCGTATTTATTATCAATAAATTCAAAACAAGAACCAGAATCCTGACAGGTTTCTGTCTGGTTGTGTTTTTGCTTTACCCTTCAGTTTTGAATATAATAAAATTCAATATTCTATTGTCCAGACCAGACAACCGCCTTGTTACAGGCCAATGGGTACATATGAATATTCCCCAAGGTAACTCTATTTTTCAGACCGGCTCTGAATGGGGTAAAGTAGAGCTTTGGCATAAACCAAATAAGAATCCACGGTTTTTTCTCTGGATGAAATTTAAGGACAGAAAAAAAGTCTTGGAATTGATCGATAACTACCGAAAAGATAATAATATTATCGGATATGAACAATGGGATTTCGACTGCAAATCAAAGACTTTCCTTTATAAAGGCCAAAATCAGAAGGGTCTTCCCGGATATATATTTGTTCAACGCTCGCCGCTTCAATACAGCAAGGTTCCACAAGAGATCGAATTGCTGCTTATTAAGCATTATACATTACTTAAATCCTTTGAAGCTTCCGACTTGAGCAATAAAAAGAATATTTATGACAGGCAGGATGCTTTATTCATGCCTTATGCCGGATTTAATAAGGTTAAGCGCCCCGGGCCTAATTTTTATATTTATAAAAGGATTTAGATGAGCCGGATTATATTTATTGTCGGTTCGACAGCATCCGGAAAAACCGAAGCTGCCTTTGAATTGGCAAAAGAGTTAGATGCCCAGATAATCTCTTGTGATTCCATGCTTGTGTATCGCGAACCTTCGATTATCTGCTCAAAACCTTCAAGGCTTATGCTGGAACAAATCAAACATCATTTTATTGATATAGTTTCAGCAGAAGAAGAGTATAATGTTTTTAAGTATTACGCTGAGGCTTGCGCAAAGATTCAGGAGCTTCTGGCCCGTAATATAAAGGTAATAGTTTGCGGAGGCACTGGATTATATGCAAAGGCCCTTTGTGACGGAATCTTTGAAGGAGCGGGCAAAAACCAGGCTTTTCGTCAATCTTTAGAAAAAAGAGCAGAAAAATATGGACTGCCCGTCTTATACAAGGAGCTAAAGGAAAAAGACCCCGAGGCAGCTGCTAAAATCTCAGGTAATGACCTTAAAAGAATAATAAGGGCTCTTGAGGTATATGAAAATTTCGGCCAGACTATATCTTTTAAACAAAAACAAGCCCAAGGGTTATCCAGTAAATTCGAAGTAAGGCTTTTTGGTTTAACCGCAGAAAGGCCTGTTTTATATGCCAGGATAAATAAAAGGGTTGATTCAATGTTAGATCAGGGAGCAGTTGAAGAGGTCAAAAATCTGCTTAAGCTGGATTTAAGCATTACTGCCAAAAAAATGATCGGCATCAGCGAAATTTCTTCATATATAAAGGGTGAATTAAGCAAAGAGGAGGCAATGGAGCTGATGAAAAAAAACACCCGGAATTTTGCCAAGCGCCAGCTGACATGGTTTAAAAAAGACAAAAGAATAGATTGGCTTGGTATTGAAAATCTAAACCCTAAAGATATAAAAGATACAATTTTATCAAAAATATAAAGGAGTTTTAAAAATAAAAAGTATTATGTTTGAGACTGCAAAAAAAGAACTGGCCTTGCTGGTAGTCGTTAAAGAGAAAACTGAGCCGCTCAGCCATGACGAGTTGGGGGTTGAATTTAAAAATCTAGCCTTAAGCACCGGAATAAGCGTTGCCGAAGTTGTCTATGTAAAGCTTAATAAGCCTAATCCTTCAATATATATAGGAAAGGGCAAAGCCGAGGAGCTGGCTGCTGCATGCTTGGATTGTGGGGCTGATACTGTTATCTTTAATACTAATCTTAATTTTACCCAGCAAAGAAATCTGGAAAGCCTGTTTAAAGTCAAAACTATAGACCGGACCCAGCTTATACTTGATATATTTGCCAGGCATGCTCAGAGTCAGGAAGGAATATTACAGGTCGAGCTTGCACAGCTTGAATACCTTCTTCCTAGGCTTAGAGGCAAAGGCATTATGCTTTCGCGATTAGGAGGAGGAATAGGGACCAGGGGCCCAGGCGAAACTAAACTGGAAGCAGACAGAAGAAAAATCTCAGTAAAAATCCTCAAATTAAAAAAAGAATTGATGACCATCAAAGAGCATCATGATGTTGTGCGCAAAAAAAGAGACAAGGCCGGAGTTGAAATGTGTTCACTGGTGGGTTATACCAATGCCGGAAAGACCACCATTTTTAATGTCTTAACCGAAGATTCACAGGCCACATCAGATGCTTTATTTACGACCCTTGATACTGTTACAAGGATGTGCCCTCTTGATGCATCATCGAAAGTCGTTCTCTCAGATACTGTCGGCTTTATTTATAAACTACCGCCGCAGCTGATAGAGGCTTTTAAAACTACTCTTGATGAGCTTCAATTCGCTGATGTTCTTATACATGTTATAGACGCCAGCAGTAAGAACATTATCCAATATAAAAAAGCAGTTGATGGGATTCTTGAAGAACTTAAACTTACCCAAAAACCGATTATAACTGTTTTTAATAAGATAGACCGCATAGAAAATAACTTATTCAAGATACTTAAAGAGGAATATCCCGACAGTATTTTTATATCAGCAAAAAATAGAATAAATATTAAAGAGCTTAAAGATGAAATCTACAAAAATATATATAAAGACATAATCGAAGTAATAGCAAAGGTGCCTTTTGAAAGGATGGACGCGGCAAATTTTTTCCACCAGAATTATGAAGTGCTT
>JAFGHG010000210.1 GCA_016939345.1 Candidatus Omnitrophota bacterium | reverse complement strand
TCTCTCAGCGCTGCTGCATCCGGATAAGAAGCCCAGCGAGCAAGCTCTTCATCGTTTAACTTCTGACCAATGGTTTTCTGAACGCCATCATGCAGATTGGTTATTACTTTTTCTATCTCTATCTCTTGCACCTCTACTTTTTTCCCTTTTATTGCCAGTCCTTTATAAATCGCGTCCTTCAATAAAACATCCGGCTTTACCTCGAGTTCAGCAAAAAAAACAATACTTTGCGGTTTAAGGTCTATATCGCTTATATGCGGGTAGCCGGCCGGAGTCAACTTTGCTTCCTCAAGGGCTTTCTGGTAAAAAACGGGCAGGGCTTTCTTTAAAAGCTCTTCTTTTAAATAGCCTGAGTGATATTTTTCAAGTACATCTAAAGGGGCGCTGCCGGGACGAAAACCGGGAACCTTAAGGTTTTTGGAACTTTCGCGGAAAATTGCTTCTTTTTCTTTAGTGAACTCGTCCCCTTCGACCTCTATTTTGAGTCTGCGTTTTAGTTTGTCGATCTTTTTTGTTTCAACCCTCATAATTGTCTCCAGAATTTTTAAAGCTCAGAGGTTAAAATCTTTACCCAGATAAACTTCTCTAGCCTGAGCATGGTTTATCAAATCGTTCGATGTCCCGGAAATAAGAATACGCCCTTCAGCTATTAAATAGGCCCGGTTGGTGATAGAAAGGGTTTCCCTGACATTATGGTCGGTTACCAGTATACCCATACCTTTCTCTCTCAGCTCAGAAATTATTTCCTTGGCCTCTCCTACCACAATGGGGTCGATACCTGAGAATGGTTCATCAAGCAGGAGAAAGGAAGGATTTGTCACCAATGCCCTGGTGATCTCCAGACGCCTTGTCTCGCCGCCGCTTAAGGTATATGCCTTATTTTTACGTAAATGCGATATCTTTAATTCTTCTAAAAGAAAATCAAGGCGCTTGAGCCTTTCAGCCCTGCTGATAGTTAGTGTTTCTAATATGGCCATGATATTCTCTTCAACGGTTAGCTTTCTGAAAACAGAAGGCTCTTGAGAGAGATAGCCTATGCCAAACTTTGCCCTTACATGAATAGGGGTATAGGTGATATCCTGGTTATCAAACAAGATCTTGCCTTGATCAGGCGATATCACACCGACTATCATATAGAAAGTTGTTGTTTTACCGGCACCATTAGGGCCTAAAAGACCAACGACTTCGCCTCTTTTTACGGATAGAGAAACATCCCTGACAACAGTTTTTGTGCCGTATGATTTAGTAAGATTATTTACTTCTAGCAGTCTCATTTTAAAAATTTCTTAAGGTATAAAGGAATCCTGCTTATCTTCGGGAAAGTATATCAGCCTCGGTCTGCCTTCGAGAATAACTTTCTGGGTTGCAGTGTTGTAAGTTGCCTTCTGGGCAAAGGTAACATTATCATCCCTGACTATCTTCACATTCCCCTCAGATATTATCTGTTTAATTTTTTTCTCGTCAGTATCAAAATATAAAGTTGCTTTATCTGAAAAAAGCTTACCCTGCGGGTGGGTAACCACTACCTCGTCGATAAATATTGCTGTTCCCAAGGCATACTCTATCTCCAAAGGACCGCTGCAGGTTATGGTAGTCACTTCTTTTGTCTCTTCATCTGGCATCATCACCTCTACATCCTGTTTAAAATCAGCTTTGCGCATCTTTGTATCAGCAAACATGCCTTTACCTTTTATCTGCATGTCATCTTTCTGGGTAGTCACCCAATCCTCGGTTTTAATGCTGTCCTTGCTTCTGGACCAATCCAGCGATTCAGTCTTAAGAGTGGCGCCCTCTTTATTAACCACATTTACGTTATCTTGAAGATGTACATCCATGTTTTCTTTATCCAAACGGGCCCTGTCAGAAGTAATGACTATGGTATCGTCTGGCGCGAAATAATTGGCTTTCATTTCATCTATGTCTACATGTTTATCATAAATGTAAGCCTCTTTTCCTTCTACTTCCCAATCCTTGGTTCCGTTTTCTTTGACGTTTGAAAGATAAAAGTCAGAAATCTTCTGCTGAGCAAAACAGACTGTTCCTGCAGATATCAAAATGGAAAACAAAAAGGCAAACTTGGCTTTTACAAAAAACATAATACTATATCAGATAAGTTTTGAAAGTCAACCGTTACTTAACTTTTTCTTGAAAGGGAATTTAAAACTTCTTCAATCTTATTCTCTAAACCTTTGCTTTCGATAATCAAATCGATTATCTCGCGCACAGCGCCTTCGCCGCCTTTTTTCGCAGAGACGAAATCAGCTTGTTTTTTCACCATGTTTACAGCATCTGCAACTGCTACGCTAAGACCTACCTTCTTCATGATTCCCAGGTCAATAAGGTCGTCACCGACAAAACAAATCTCTGTAGCTTTAATCTTATATTTCTTGAGCAAATAAGACAGGGCTTTTTCCTTAGGCAAAATACCTCCTATAACCTCAGCCGCTCTCATATCAAGAGCCCTCTTTTTTAAAACCACGGAATTGCGGGCTGTCAGCAATACTGTTCTTATTCCCAGCCGTCCCAAGATATGAATACCCAGCCCATCTTTTACGTTGAATACTTTTAACTCCCCCGCTTTATCGTCGTAGATAATCTCACCCCTGGTCAGGACGCCGTCAACATCCAATACCAATAACTTTACCTTTTTAAAAAGATTTCTGACGTTTTTTTTCATTTTACAATTCATAAACTATGGGCTATCGACTATGCACTATCGGCTAAATTATCCCCGCAGCTATAAGGTCCTGGATATCAAGCATGCCCACAGGTTTATATCTTGAATCCACAACAGGCACTTCATCTATCTTTTTTTTCTCAAGCACCTTCATGGCCTCAGAAGCAAGGCTATCGTCTTGAACTACAGTCGGATCTTTAGTCATCACTGTTTTTACTTTTTTCTTCAACAATTGAGGATAACGCTCAAGGTTGCGGCGCAGGTCTCCGTCGGTAAATATTCCCACCAGTTTGCCAGAAGAATCTATTACCGATGCTGCTCCGGCATGATGAGAGGTTATGTTCAAAAGCACATCTTTTATCAATGTATCTTCAGAAACCACCGGATTAAATTTTTTTGTCCGCATTATATCTTTTACCTTCAATAAAAGCCTTCTGCCCAACGAACCGCGAGGATGAAACAAAGCAAAATCTTTTTCTCCGAAGCCCTTGATCCTCTGCAATACAACTGAAATAGCATCGCAAATGGCAAGCATAGCGGTTGTAGAAGTAGTGGGGGCAAGCCCAAGAGCACAGGCTTCCTTATCTACCTTGATGGTCACCACGCTATCAGAATAGCGAGCCAAGGAAGACCGGCTATTACCGGTTATGGCAATGATCTTTGCCCCGATCTTTTTTATAAACGGTATAAGATTTTTTATTTCATCGGTTTCGCCGCTGTAAGACAAGACTACCGCTGTATCATCCTCCTTTAAGCTTCCCAGGTCACCATGGACTGCTTCGGCTGCATGAAGCCAAAAGCTTGAAGAACCGGTAGAAGAAAGGGTGGCTGAGAATTTCTGGCCGATTATCCCGGCCTTTCCCATTCCTGTTACGATTATCCGGCCTTTGCATCTTGCAATCAGATCTACTGCCTGTACGAAATTCTTATTTAAGCTTTTCTTTAGATTCTCTATGCCTTTTTTCTCTATATCCAAAACTTCCTCTGCCCAAGACAGGATATCTTTTGCTTTAGCGTCTTTCATGCATTAAACCTTTTATTTTAAGACTCTACTGCCTGTTTTAACTCGATGATTTTTTTCAGCAGTATATTTAATTTTTTTAACTCAAAGACCGTGTTTTTATCGGAAAGCGATTTTTTGGGTTCAGGGTGCACCTCCATAAACAAACCGTCCACTCCGCAGGCTACGGCTGCTAAAGCCAGGCCTTTAGCATACTCCCTGTCCCCGCCTGAAACTCCTCCCGCAGCTGAAGGCTTTTGAAGAGAGTGAGTGACATCGAATATCACCGGATAACCGAACTTTCTCATTATCAAAAAAGATCTGAAATCAACCACCAGGTTATTGTAGCCAAAACAAGTCCCCCTCTCGGTAATAAAAATATTTCTATTGCCTGTTGACTCTACCTTCTCGATTATAAACCTGATGTCCTCAGGCGCTAAAAACTGACCCTTTTTAATATTAACGGTTTTTTTTGTTTTTGCTGCCTCAAGAATTATATCAGTCTGACGGCAGAGAAATGCCGGTATCTGAATTACATCCAGTATCTCTTTAGCCCGATTTACCTGCTCAGGAGTATGGACATCGCTTAGCACCCGAAGCCCCAGTTTCTTCTTGATCTCTAGAAGAATATTAAGACCTTTTTCTATCCC
>JAFGHG010000209.1 GCA_016939345.1 Candidatus Omnitrophota bacterium | reverse complement strand
TCTCTGTACTGGATGCCGATAAGCAAAAAGTAACTATTGTATTTAAGAAAAAAAAGATGTGTGATTGCTGCCGGCTTTCTTCATTTTGCGGTAAAGGCGAGGAATCCATGATAATTTCAAATCCCGGATTAGATTTAAATCCCGGCGATCAAATAGAAATAGCCGTCAATGAAAATAAAAACATACAAGCCAACATCCTGGCCTTTCTGCTCCCGGCGCTTGTTTTTCTGGCAACCCTGGTTTTCTCGCCCTCAAACAGTGAGTTGTTCAGCTTTTTCCTTGCTATATTCCTTGTTTGCCTATATTATATTTTACTGAAAATATTTATGAAAAGATTTAATAAGTATTTTGAAATAAAGATAGTAAAAAAAGTGACTTAAACTTATGGCCAAAAAAAAATTTAATCTGGCTGTGCTGGCTTCAGGAAAAGGCACTAATTTTCAAGCCCTGGCTGAAAAGATAAAAAGCGGATACCTGAAAGCATCTATCAGGATACTTATCGTTGACAAAAAAAACGCTCTGGTCAGAAAAAAAGCTAAAAAGTTCAAAATCAGAGATGTTTTCATAGATCCTGCAAAATACAAAACCAGGAATTCCTATGATAAACAGATCAAAAATATCCTCAAAAAAGAAAAAATTGACCTTATAGTTCTGGCCGGCTTCATGCGTATTCTCTCTTCGTCTTTTGTAAGATCTTTCAAATACAAGATAATAAACGTGCATCCGGCTATCCTGCCCGCGTTTAAAGGAACGGATTCAATAAAAAGGACTTATGATTACGGATGTAAGGTAGCCGGAGTAACTGTCCATTATGTAGACGAGCTTATTGACCATGGCCCAATTATCTTTCAGGAAGCAATCAAAATACCTCAAAATATAACTCTTGATATACTTGAAAAAAAGATCCACAAAATTGAACACAGGCTTTTGCCTCTTGCAGTTAAACTAATCATCGAAAGAAAAGCCAAAGTCAAAAAACGCAAAGTCACTTTTGGATGATGCCTAATTTTACAAAAACATTACTGGCATTGCTGTTTATTTTTTCTTTTGGCTTTTCTTTTGGCCCAAAGCCCATAGATGCCTTAGCCGATAAAAAGGCAGCTGAAACCGGTGAGATTTTTATCTATACCATTAAAATCGAAGGTTATTTCAATAACCCTGTCCTCTCGATACCAGAATTTAAAAACTTAAGTGTAGTCTCGAGCCTGCAATCAAAAAGCTATAGCTTTTATAAAGGGAAGCAAAAAACTTTAATGACTCTCAACTTTGAGATTTTTGCCGAGAAACCAGGTGTTTACAGGATAGGGCCGGCTACTCTTGAAAATGAAAACAAAACATATAAGAGCCGCATAATTACTATAAAAATTACAGGAAAGCCCCTCAAGGACAAGATGAAAATCCAGCCTTATATAGAAAACTCGACCCCGCTTTGATACTTCTTTACACTTTTAAGGCAAAGACTTAAGCAGGTATTCTACAGTTTCAGCTGATTTTTTATCGCCTTGATTTGAATAAAGCTGTAGGGCTGATTGAAGATTTTCAGAAGCCTCTTGATATTTTTTTTGTTTTAACTGGCTTATTGCCAAGCCATGATACGCATTGGCTAAAGCAGGATTAATTTTTACTGCCTTTTGAAATGATTTTTCAGCCTTTTCATACTCTCTTATTTCATTGTAGGTCCAGCCCTGATTGTAATAAGCCAGTTGATTCGCAGGGTCAAGTCTTATAGCAGTGTCAAATGCCTCTAGGGATTGAGAATACTGGCCGGTCTTTGAATAAGCTATTCCCAGCTGTATATATGTTTGAGGAATGTTTGGATCGAGTTTTGCTGTCATTTCTAAGATTGAAACTGCTTCCTGGTAATTATCCTGGTTCATGAAGTCACGGGCTTGTTTTAAGTAGATATCTGTTTCTTCTATGTCTTGCCCTGAGTTTGTAGACAAATAATCATTGACTATATCTAGAAGCTTCAAAGAAGCTGGAAAGCTATTTAAGACCTTAAGGGATTCATCCAGATACTCTTGAGCTAAAGCGTAATTGTTGTCTTGGAAGTATCTGCGGGCGATTTTATAATAAAAATTGGCTTTTTTTATATTTAAAATTGAATAGCTGTTTTTTTCATAATCGCAGGAAGGAGAAGGGGGGTGGTATTTTTCGCCATGAGATTTTATAATAATGCTTTCCCGGCTTGCAGACTCAGATATGCGAAGGCTTATCCCAGGAATAATATATTCGTAATCTTTGAATATCTGCTCACAGGCTTGTTTTATCAAATTTATAAACTTCCTGTTCTCTAGATAGGCGATGTTTGAGCCTAAATCAAGATTAATATAAAAATTCGTTCCCTGATAGTCAATATCGATATTTTTTATTATCGGATCTTGCTGAGAAATATTTGTATTGGCCAAGTTTTCGATTTTTTGCATTATAACCATAGCAATAAATTCATTCAGGCAGACATCATAAGAATAGATGTGGCTGCCTGTTCTGTCTCCTATGGCTGATGGCGAATCTATGCGAAACCTAACGCTGGCAACCGTTTTAGAAGCAATATCATCCAAAAGCTCCTTTTCCATAATCTGCATCATTTCTTTTTCTACCAGGGCAAGGTTATATTGGTCCATGCCTTGGGATTCTATGTTTGAATTAACCAAGCAGTAAAATTTTGGGGGGCGGTCAAGGCTGAAAATCACCTTGTGCAGAACATAAGTTATATTCTGTATTTTTTCTTCAAGATCGGCAGTCCAAAGTCCTTCAGTGGTGGTCTTCCAGGACCCTGATCCATCAAGATGGTTAAGAGCGGCGTAAACCCAAAGCGTATCTTCCTGATACCAAGCATGCACATCTATTGCAAATTCTTTCTGGCATAGCCTTTCGATGTCGGCAGCTGAGCTTTCCCGGGTAAAGGACGGATACTTTGCACAGGAAAAAATAAATAAGATAAGAAGAAAAGAAAAAAAATTAAAGAAAAGCCTTTTAATCATAACGATCTAGAATAAAAGGATTGGTTTCTGGAGGAATTATTTTCAGCTTTCTTGCCGTTCTTTGCCGAACTTCTTGAAAATATCAACTATCTCGTCATAATCCAGTTCTTCTTTTTTTAGAAGTTCCCGGGCAAAGTAATCCAGGATATCTCTTTCTTTTATAAGAATTTCTTCAACTTCTTTCTGGCAGTCTTTTAGTATTTTTTGGATATCGTTATCGAGCCTTGATTTTAGATCCTGGCTTATATCATATCCTGAATCTTTAGAGTAAAGTGATTGAAAATTTCCTATTACAGCCGATTCACCCATTCCGTATTTATAAACCATATCGTGGGCAAGTTTTAATGCCTGGGCGAAGTCATAATTTACACCGCTACCCGTGGAGCCGAATTTTATTTTTTCGGCGACATAACTGGCTAAAAAAGTCTTTATCTTGGCAAGAATAATATCCTTGGTATCAATATGGATCTCTTCCCGGGGAACCGGGTGGGCATAGCCTAAATAGCCTTTTCTCGGAATAATCGTTGCTTTTACAACATCAGTGGTCGGATGCTTTAGGTAAGCAATAATAGCGTGACCGGCTTCATGGTAGGCCACCCAGAGCTTTTCCTTTTCACTGAGCTGCAGCCCTGACTTCAACCCGAATAATATGCGGTCATATGCTTCGGATATATCTCGCATGGTCACGATTTCTCTCCTGCTGCGCATGCTTACAAGAGTAGCTTCTCTGATCATGTTAGCTATATCCGCAGGAGAAAGCATTACAGTTTTTACAGCAAGGGTGTTAATACTGATTGAATGGTCATAACGGATCTTTTTCAGATAATAGTTCAGAAGCTCCTTGCGGTCATTAAGATTAGGGTAGTCAAAGTAGATCTTTCTGTCAAATCTTCCTGCACGCATCAAGGCCGGATCAAGAGCATCTTCTGAGACATTAGTAGCCCCTATAACCACAATATTATCTTCAGCCTGTCTTACGCCGTCCATTTCAGCTAAAAGTTGATTTATCGTGGCATTATGGCCTTCTCTTGCCGAAATGCCTGCCGAGGTTACTCTAGGCAGGGCAATGCTGTCTATTTCATCGATAAAAACAATACAGCCTCCGTGTATCTCAGCGAGAACTCTGGCTTTTTTGAATAATTTTTTAATGGACATGGCTCCTTGACCTACAAGGATGCCGACAAATTCACTTCCAACTTCGGCCAGAAAAGGTAAACCTGTTTCAGTAGCAATAGCTTTTGCCAGATAAGTCTTACCAGTGCCCGGGGGCCCTATCATAAGCACGCCCTTGATTACTTTACCGCCGATTTTCTTTATCTTTGACCTGTCTTTCAATAAACTAATTACTTCCCAGACTTCTTTCTTTATAAGGTCCATGCCTACGACATCGCCCCAATGAACATTTACTTCAGTCTCTTTTACCTTTTTATAAGTCATCTGAGCTATACCGCCGCCGAAGACAAAATATATCCAGGCCAGAGTATGAATAAGGCCGGTGAAGGAACCGATTACCAGAAAAATGAATATATAAGGCAGGGTCCTGGCCCATAAAGCCTCGCGCATATGAGGAGCAATGCGGCTGAAATGAAAGAAACTTATTCCGGTTACGGTGATGATGAGTATTATACCAATGGCTATGGAGCCAACCACTAATAAAGATACCCAGTTCAGGCGGATATACTTGCTTAACTTATTGACATTGTTCATTGTTATCGATTTCCTTACCTTATAAGAAAAATACCATAGATTTTGTTAAATGTCTATATATTAGTTCTGACTGACCAGAAATCCCATCATTTTTCATAGTGATCTAAGTACTGATATTATTTAGATAAATCAAAATAAAACCTTTCTGAAAAGGGTTTCAGTGATCTCAAAAAAAACTTGTCAAAATAAACATATGTGTTAAACTTTTTACTATGGACTTTGAGCGAAAAGATCCTGACGAAATTTTTCAGAGCTTGAAAGACAAATTTCACATCCGCCAGCCCAAGTCTTTTAACCTTGCGGTTTTCCTGATCATACTTTTCTTTCTTTTTACTGCCCGTAACCTGGTTTATACGATTCAGCCTTATGAAATCGGCGTTATACAGCGTTTTGGCAAATATGTCAGAAAGTCAGGTCCCGGGCTTCATTTTAAACTTCCCTGGATAGAAAAACTAAATACCGTTAATGTAGAAGGAAAATTCCGCGAAGAATTCGGCTATAGGACATTATCCGCAGGAGTTAAAACCCAGTATTCATCAAAAAGTTATGATGATGAAGCGCTTATGCTTACTGCTGATTTAAATGTCATAGATATAGCCTGGTCTATCCAATACAGAAAAATCGATCCGGTAAAATATCTATTCAACATCCGTGATCAGCGCAAGACCATCAGGGACACCTCAGAATCGGTAATGCGCGATGTGGTAGGAGATTATTCATTTGAAGAATTGATAACTGAAAGGTCTAATTTGCAACTTAATGAGCTGGCAAAAGAGAAAATGCAGGAAATACTCGATTATTACCAAAGCGGCATACAGGTAATCGTGGTTGAATTTCAGGATGTTATGCCTCCTGACCCTGTCCAGCCGGCTTTTGAAATGGAAAACAAGGCTGAACAGGAAAAGCAGACCATGATCAACCAGGCAAAACAGGTATATAACCAAAAAATACCCGAAGCTAAGGGCAACGCCCTTAAAATAATCCAGGAAGCCGAAGGCTATGCAAAAGAGGCTGTAAACAAAGCTCAGGGAGATGCCTCTCGTTTTGAACAAATACTTTCAGCCTATCAACAGGCGAAAGATGTCACTGAAAAACGAATATATCTTGAAAACCTGCAATCGGTCTTCGAGAATACTGGAAAAATAATCATAGTGGATCCCCAGGTGAAAGGAATTTTACCTTTACTAAATTTAGACAATAATGAATAAAAAACACATACCGGTCTATATCATCACTATTGTCCTTGTTTTGATATTAGGAGGCATGCCTTTTTATTTCCTTGATGAGCGCCAGCAGGCCATAATAACCCAGTTCGGTGAGCCTATAGGAGGTCCCAAGAAAAAGGCAGGTTTTTATTTCAAGCTACCTTTTGTGCAAAAAGTAACCTATTTTGACAAGAGGATCCTGGAATGGGACGGCGATCCAAACAAAATACCTACTAAAGAACAACGGAACATCTGGATAGACATTACTGCCCGCTGGAAAATAAGCGACCCTCTGAAATTTTATCAATCTGTTTACAATGAGTCTGGAGCTCACTCACGTTTAGATGACATAATCGACGCCTCAGTAAGGAGTATGGTCAACTCTCATAACCTGATTGAAATTGTAAGGACCAGCAACCGTGATTTTATTATGGGAAAAATGCTTGGCCAATCTGAACAGGAAGATGTCGAAAAAGTAGCTATAGGCAAGGAAGCGATAAGACAGAAGATCTTTGATCTAGCCAAAAAAACAGCTCCTAAATACGGAATAGAATTAATAGACGTCAGGATAAAAAGAGTCAGTTATGTCGAAGCCGTGCGCCAGACTGCTTATGAAAGGATGATCTCAGACCGAAAACGAGCTGCTGAGAAGCACCTTTCCGAAGGCAGGGGAGAAAAAGCCAAATGGGCAGGAAAAACCGATAAAGAACTGAAACAGATAGAATCAGAAGCCTATAAAGAAGCTCAAAAAATCAAAGGCAAGGCCGATAACGAAGCCATAAAGATATATGCCGATGCCTACAATAAGGATCCCCAGCTTTTCTCCTTTCTGAAAAGCCTTGAGGTTTACAAACAAAGCATAAAGGATGAATCAACTCTCATTCTTACCACTGAAAGTGAATACTTCAAATATTTAAAAAACAGCACTTCAGAATAAACTCTTTTATAAATGAATACAGCCATACTTCTGATATCTTGTCCCGACCAGAAGGGGATAACCGCCACAGTTACAAATTTTCTTTTTTCTCATAATGCCAACATCGAACACGCTGACCAGCATATAGACCCTCAAAATAATACTTTTTTTATGCGGATTGAATGGTCATTGTCCGGCTTTGATATCCCCGAGGATAAAATAACCGGCGAATTCAAACCTCTGGCCGATAAGTTCAATATGAACTGGTCTTTATTTTTCAATGCTGATATCCCAAAGGTTGCCATTTTTGCCTCCAAATCTAAGCACTGTCTTTACGATCTGGTCCTTAAACAAAAACAAAGCTATCTTAAGTGTAAAATATCGATGATTATAAGCAACCACAGCGATATAGCACCAATAGCTAAAAGCTTGGCAATTCCCTTTTTTGAGTTCAGCAAAACGCCTGCAAATAAAGCTGAAGTTGAAAAAAAAGAAATCCAACTCCTAAAGCAAGAGAATATAGACCTTATCGTCCTGGCCAGATATCACCAGATTTTTACTAAAGACTTTGTACTTGAGTTTCCCAACAAAATCATCAACATCCATCATTCTTTTCTTCCGGCTTTTGCCGGAAGTGACCCCTACAGCCAAGCCTGGGACAGAGGAGTTAAAATCATCGGAGCAACCAGCCATTATGTAATAGATGAACTTGATGCCGGGCCGATAATTGAGCAAGATACTGTCAGAATAACCCACAGGAACTCATTAATAGATCTTAAGCGTGAAGGCCAGGAGCTGGAAAGAATTGTACTTTCCCGGGCCGTGCGTTGGCACCTTGAAAGAAAAATCCTGGTTTATGAAAATAAAACCGTTGTTTTTGATTAAAATCTTAGCGTTTCATAAATAAATAGCAAAATCCGCTTTTAAAAGCGCTAAAAAACCCCTGATTAGATTTTATACCTTATAAAGAATGGAACTTAACCGGATCTAATACTGTCAAATATATTAAGGAGGACTGGATTCATAGCCTAAAACGTTTTTTTTGAGCTATTTTAAAACTTGAATACAAATCATTGCATAATAAGAGTTTTTATGTTAAATTATTGACTTTGTTAACGATACATTAGTGGCTTTATTTAAGGAGGTGTGATGAAAACTAGACTCATTTTGGCAGGATTACTAGTTTTGATTATTACTTTTTTCACTTTTATCCAGGGTTGCAAAACCCCTCCTCAGCAAACTTCAGCAAACAAGCTCGTAGTCTGGCATTGGATGACTGACCGTAAAGAAGCCTTTGACGCCTTAGCGTCAAAATATAAAAAACTTACCGGAATTGACGTTGAATTCAAATTATTGTTTCCGCCAGGAACCTATTCGATGAAGGTCACTGCAGCAGCAAGGGCAAAAACCCTTCCTGACATTTTCGGCATTTTAGGTGAAAAAGAAACTGTTGCTACTTTTATCAGGGCTCAACATATCACGAATCTAACCCCATACATGACAGAAAACAGCGAAGAGTGGAAAAAAAGATTTTACCCCCAAACTCTTAGCGTCTCCACCTTCAAGTCTGATAATTCTTCTAGGGTGCCGGC
>JAFGHG010000208.1 GCA_016939345.1 Candidatus Omnitrophota bacterium | reverse complement strand
TTTAGTTTTTACCGACGGGAATACTATTCTTCCTCTTGTTTCTTCTCAGGACCACAAAAGGGTATTTGATAATGACCAGGGGCCTAACACCGGAGGAATGGGCGCTTATTCGCCTGCGCCTTTAGTCACAAAAGATAATTTAGATTCTATAATCGGACATGTTTTCGGCCCTGTAGTCAGCGGATTAAAAAGAGAGGGTAAAATATATAAAGGCCTGCTTTACGGCGGACTGATGATAAAAGACAATATCGCTTATGTCTTGGAATTCAATGTCCGTTTCGGTGACCCCGAGACTCAGGCGATACTTCCCAAGCTTAAAAGTGATTTAGTAGAAGTGATGCTTAAGACAATAGATGGAAAATTAGATACAGTAAATTTACAATGGGATGATGATTTTTGCGTTTGTGTGGTTTTAACTTCCGGAGGATATCCGGGAGCTTATGAAAAAGGCAAACTAATAAAAGGTCTTGACGGCTTGGCTCCGGCAAAAGATGTTTTTGTTTTTCATGCCGGGACAAAAAAACAAGCTGATAGTGTTGTTACCAGCGGAGGAAGGGTGCTTAATGTTGTGGCCCTGGGCAAGGGCATCAAAGATGCTCAGGAAAAAGCATATAAGGCTATAAGCAGCATTAAGTTCGATAATATGTTTTACCGACGCGACATCGCAAATAAAGCATTATAATAAAAAAGGGGGATATAATGCAGAGAAAAATCGCAGTTATCACCGGAAGCAAAAGCGATATAAAATATCTTGAAGACGGATTGGCAATGCTCAAGAAACATAAGATTTCCTATTCTCTTGATGTTATTTCAGCCCACAGAAACCCTCAAAAATTGACTAATTTCTGTAAACAGCTTGAGAAAAATAATGTGGAGGTGGTTATTGCTTGTGCCGGCATGGCAGCGGCTTTGCCTGGTTTTGTTGCTTCCTTAGTCAACATACCGGTCATCGGAGTAGCCATGGAAGGCGGTATTGCCGGAGGATTAGATGCGCTTTTTTCAATTGTCAGCACACCCAAAGGCTTAGGCATAGCATCTACCGGTTTGGGCAAAAGTGCCTTTATAAATGCGGTTATTTTTTCTCTGGAGATCCTTTCTCTTAAAGACAAAAAATATCTGGCAGCCGTAAAAAAAATCAAGGAATCATTTAGATAATGAAAAAAATAATCATTGATCCCGACAACATAGATCAAGAGCTTATTTTTCAGGCTGCCAAAATAATCAGTAAGGGAGCGATAGCAGCTTTGCCTACTGAAACTGTTTATGGCATCGGAGCAAGAGCTGACAAAGAGGATATGGTAAAGAGGCTTTATGAAATCAAACAAAGGCCAAAGGAAAAGCCTTTTTCTTTGGTTATGAGTAATTTTGATAAAGTAGTCAATAATTACTTTGATGTTTTGCCACCTTATGGCTATAGAGTTATGGAAAAGTTCTGGCCCGGGCCGCTTACGGTCGTCTATTATTCATTGAATAATGAAAAAATAGGCGTCAGGATGCCTGCTCATATTGTTACCAGAAAGATACTGGAGGAATTGGATCTTGCCCTATGTCTTGCTTCGGCCAATTTAAGCGGCCAGGAGGAAGCAGTTACGGCTGATGAGGTAGAGAAGATTTTTGATAATAATATCGATCTATTGATCGACAGCGGCAAGTGTAATTTTGCCAAGGCTTCTACGGTAGTAGATCTGACCACAAGGCCTTTTACGGTTTTAAGAGAAGGCGTAGTCTCCAAAGAGGATTTGATAGATACTTTTATCAAAAAGAGAATAGTCATCGTCTGCACCGGTAATAGCTGCCGTTCTCCCATGGCTGAGTACCTGCTGCGTAAGTATCTGGTTTTGATTAAGCCTTATCTGTTTAACAGGTATGAGATAGTTTCAGCCGGGATATCTGCCTTTGACGGCGCACCGGCAGCCGAAAACACTGTCAATATCTTGAAAGAGAACGAGGATATAGATGCTAGGGGTTTTTTATCCCGAAGGCTGGACAGGCATTTAATACTTTCAGCTGACCTGATTTTTACCATGGAAGACCTTCAGACTAAATATATACTCCAGTATGAAGATACTGCTGAAGGCAGGGTCTTTAATTTAAAGAAATTTCTCCCTGCGAATCTGGAGCAGGACATACCAGATCCGGTCGGTAAATCCTTGGGCTTTTACAACGGGGTTTATGATCTTCTTAAAGAAGCGGTCATAGAACTTGTTGATTGGCTATAAAATCGAGAGGAAAAGATGAAGATTGCTTTAGCCAGTGACCACAGAGGTTTTAAATTAAAAGATGTTTTAAGCGAATTCTTGAAAGAAAAAGGCCACACCATAGTTGATTATGGTACTTTTTCCAAAGAATCCTGTGATTATCCTGATTATGCCTATAAAGCTGCCTCAGCTGTACGTGACAAGAAAGCTGACCGGGCCATAGTGATATGTTATACCGGAGTAGGAAGCGCTATAGCGGCCAATAAAGTAAAAGGTATAAGAGCAGTTTTGGCTTACGATTTAAAAAGCGCATATATGTCGAGAAGACATAACGACAGTAATGTTTTAGTGCTTTCTTCCTATTTCTTTAGTATTGATTACTTGAAAAAACTAATCTTGCGCTGGTTAAAGGAAGAGTTCGAAGGAGGAAGGCATACCAGGAGGATAAAAAAGATCAGTGAGATAGAAGAGCTGGAGGGCCAGCGTTGGATTAAATAGAAGTGATTTTTAGTTTAAAGATAAGGAGCAAGTATGTTTGAAGAATTAAAGTGTATAGACCCTCAAGTTTATAAAAGCATCGAGAATGAATTGATAAGACAGCGTCAGCACATAGAGCTTATTGCCAGCGAAAATTTTGCTCCTTTGGCTGTTTTGCAAGCCCAGGGCTCAGTGATGACCAATAAATATGCAGAGGGTTATCCTAATGCCCGCTGGTACGGCGGGTGCGAGTTTGTCGATCAAGCTGAAGAGATTGCCTGCCAGAGATTAAAAAAGCTATTTGGAGCTGAGCATGCCAATGTTCAGCCTCATTCCGGTACTCAGGCTAATATGGCTGTTATGCTTGCCGCATTAGAAGTCGGGGATACGGTCTTGGCTATGGATTTGGCCTGCGGCGGGCACCTTTCGCATGGCCACCCTTTGAATTTCAGTGGAAAGTTCTACAATATTGTTGCTTACGGAGTCAATAAGGAAACAGAATGTATTGATTTCGATGAGATAGAAAATTTAGCTGTTAAACATAAGCCAAAAATGATAATCGCCGGAGCAAGCGCATATCCCAGGACAATAGATTTTAAAAGTTTTCGAAGAATTGCTGACAAGGTAGGCGCTTATCTCTTAGTGGATATGGCTCATTTTGCCGGGCTGGTCGCTGCCGGCATACATCCTAATCCCTGTCCCTGGGCTGAATTTGTTACTTCTACTACACACAAGACACTTCGCGGGCCAAGATCAGGTTTTATACTTTGCCGCCAGGAGTTCGCTAAGAAGATAAATACCGCTGTTTTTCCCGGGATACAGGGCGGGCCTCTCATGCATATCATCGCTGCCAAAGCTGTAGCTTTTGGACTGGCTTTGACCAGTGAGTTTAAACAATACCAGAGACAGGTAGCTGCCAATGCCAAGTATTTTGCCGAGGCCATGCAGAAAAAAGGCTATAGGATAGTCAGCGGCACAACAGATAATCATCTTTTTCTGGTTGATTTGCGCTCAAAGGATATAAGCGGCAAAGCAGCTTCTTCTTTGCTTGAAAGCGTAAACATAACCGTTAATAAAAATCTGATTCCTTATGATCCAAAGCCTCCGGCAGTAGCAAGCGGGATAAGGATCGGTACACCGGCCATAACCACAAGAGGCATGAAAGAAGCTGATATAGATAAAATCGCAGATTTTATCGAAGGGGCTGTTAAAAACAGAAATGACCAGCTTAAATTAAAAGACTTAAAAAGCGCGGTTTTGGAATTTACCTCGCAATTTGCCTTGTATGAGGAGTTATGACAGTAACTGTTGCTAATCATAAAAAAATCAATAAACTTAAGCGTCCGAGCTGGGATGAATATTTTATAAGGGCTGCACTTTTAGTAAGCGAGCGCTCTACATGTTTAAGAAGAAAGGTGGGGGCGGTTCTGGTCAAAGATAAACAGATTTTAGCTACCGGCTACAACGGTGCTCCCAAAGGCATAACTCATTGCGATGTTACAGGCTGCTTGCGCCAGGAATTGAATATACCTTCAGGCCAAAGACATGAGATCTGCCGCGGGCTTCATGCTGAGCAGAATGTAATACTTCAGGCTGCCCAGCACGGGGTATCCACAAAAGAGAGTGTTTTATATATAACTAACACCCCTTGCAGTATTTGTGCTAAAATGATAGTGAATGCCGGCATTCGCGAGGTCGTGGTTCTGGGAGAATATCCTGATAAAATGGCTTTTGATTTTTTAAAGGAAGCCAAGATAAAGATAAGAAAAGTTAAGGGAATAAAAAAATGAAGTGCAGTTATTGTAACAGCAATGAAAATAAAGTCGTCGATTCCCGGGAAACTTCAGAAGGCACTGCTATCCGCAGAAGAAGAGAATGTCTTCATTGCGGCAGGCGCTTTACCACTTATGAGTATGTTGAAAAGACACCGCTTATGGTGATAAAGAAAGACGGCCGCAGGGAGCCTTTTAATCACCAGAAAATCCTTAGTGGTCTCCTTAAAGCCTGCGAAAAAAGGCCTATAAGCATGGAGAACCTTGAAAATGTAGCTATCCAGATAGAGGTGGAGCTTCAGAAAAAATTTGAACAGGAAATACAGGCCAACCAGATAGGAGAATTGGTAATGGAAAAGCTGGCTAAATTAGATGATGTTGCCTATGTGCGTTTTGCTTCGGTTTATCGCCAGTTTAAAGATATTAACCAATTTATGCGTGAGCTCAAAGAAGTTTTTGACAAAAAGCTTAAGTAATAAACCAAGGCCTACCCCGCTTTAAATAACCGGTTATTTCTTATGGTACAGGCAGAATTATCAAGAATAGTTATCGATGAGGAAAAAAGAGAACAAGTCATTGTTCTTAAAGAGCAGAGCGGCGAAAGGATACTTCCTATTGTTATCGGAATAAATGAGGCTGCAGCCATAAAGATGAAATTAAGCGGTTATACTCCCCCCCGCCCCCTCACCCACGACCTTATCCTCGCCATTATGGATAAGATGGGTGTCAGAATAGAAAAAATAGTGATAGATAATTTGGTAGAAGGGACTTTTCACGCCAAGCTTTATTTAAAAAACGATGCCGGGGTTAAAGAAACTGTTGATGCCCGGCCCTCTGACAGTATTGCTTTAGCTGTTCGTACCAGCTCGCCGATATTTATCGAGGAACACATTTTTGATAAACTTTCATAGGAGTTTTAGGAAAGTGAACCTCGCATTAGAATTAAAAAAGATCCCCGACCTTGATTTGATCTCCCGGGTATGCCGCAGGCATAAAACCTCTGCCTGGCTGACCGGAGGATTTCTGCGTGATATTCACCTTAAACGTCATAAGAAACTTATTGATTTTGATTTCTGCATTGAGAAGAATACATTGAAAGTGGTAAATTCAATAGCCAGGGCAATGTCATCCAAGGTTATTACACTTGATGATAAATTCAGAAGTTACCGGATAGTGGTAAAAAATAAAGGCTTTAATTTAAACTACGATTTTAACTCATTAAGGGCTAAAGATATAATCACAGACCTTTCTTTGCGGGATTTTTCGATAAATTCTCTGGCAGTTGAGATCACTAAACCCGGAAAGTTTCTCATAGATGCCTGGTCTGCCTTAGAAGCTATAAAAAAAAGAACTGTCAAAGTAATAAGGCCGCAAGTAATAAGCATCGATCCTTTAAGGATTATAAGGGGTTTTGTGTTTTCTTGCATTCTTGGTTTTAAAATAGATAAGGCAACCCTTAAGCTTATCAGCACCAGGAGAAAAATGCTCAAAAACGTTGCCGGAGAAAGGATAGCCCAGGAACTTTTCAAGATATTTGATTCAGACGATTCATTTGAGACCATAAAGCTTATGGATGAGTGTATGGTCTTGCAGGAGATAATCCCCTTAATCAAGCAGATGCGTAGTGTTACTCAGGGAAGTTACCATCACCTTGATGTCTGGGGTCATAGCCTTGAGACTCTGAAGCAGTTCGAAGTCATTTATAGAAAAAAAATAATTCCTAATCCTGAGCTGAAGTCTTACTTTGAACAGGAAGTCGCCCAGAATAGAAGCCGCAAGCAGGTAATTAAATTAGCCTGTCTTCTTCATGACATCGGTAAGCCCAAAGCAAAGAGAAAGCTAAAAAAACGCACCATATTCTATGAACATGAAAAAATAGGCCGTGGTTTGGCTGAAAAAATATGCGTAAGATTAAAACTCTCGGCAAGAGAAACCGATGTTATAAAGAAATTGATCTTTTGGCACTTGCGGCCGGGTTACCTGGCAGACCAGATAACCCCCAGTAAAAAGGCAGTATATCATTTTTTCCGCGATACCCAAGACGAAGGTATTACAGTTATAATTCTTTCTTTGAGCGACTGGCGGGCCACCCGGGGCCCCTTGACCAACAGCAGGAAAAGGCTGCGTCATGAAAAAATAATGCTTAAGCTTATAGACGACTTCCTAAAGGAGAAAAAACGCAAACCTTTGCCAAAACTGCTTGACGGCTATGATATCATGAAAAAATTCAAGCTATCCAGCGGCCCCCTGATCGGCGAGATGCTAAAAAAAGTCAGAGAAGAACAATGCCTCGGCCGTATTTCCAGCAGAGAAGAAGCTTTTCAGATTAGTAAAACGGTACTTAAATTAAATAAGAAATAGTTTTTATAGGGAGGAAACCCATGAAGTTAAAGAATACAGAAGTTATTGTTTTAAAAGATGATATAACCAATCTTGAATTTGAGGCCATTGTTAATCCGGCTAATAATCAGATAATTATGGGAGGGGGGTTGGCCAGGATAATAAAGGATAAGGCAGGCGAAACAGTAGAGGCTGAAGGAAGGAGAAAAGCTCCTCTTACAGTAGGCGATGCAATTATAACTTCCGGAGGAAGACTTAAAGCCAAACATGTTATTCATTCTGTAACCATGAATATGGATTTTATTACCAGCGCTGAAATAATCCGCAAGGCCACTTATAATACATTACTTTGCGCTCAGAAAAATAACATAACATCGCTTGCAATACCGGCTTTAGGCTGCGGTACTGGAGGATTCAGCTACGAAGAGGCTTCAAAGATCATGGCTCAGGAAGTGTTTCGCTACGTCAGGGAAGTCAAGAACCCGACTTTGAGAAAAATAGCTTTTGTGCTTTATTCCCAGGATGCCTATGATATTTTTAAAGAAAGGGTCGTTGAGTATCTCGGATATATGGATAAAAAAATAAGCGAAGGTCCGTTTCTGACTGTGGATGCTATAATCGAGAACGAAGAAGGAATAGTGCTTATTGAAAGAAGCAACCCTCCTTTGGGCTGGGCTTTGCCCGGCGGATTTGTTGATTATGGCGAAAGTGTAGAGGCTGCTGTTGTCAGAGAAGCCAAAGAGGAGACAAATCTGGATTTTTTAGATATCAAGCAGTTTGCTGTTTATTCCAAGCCAGACCGAGACCCCCGCTTTCATACGGTTTCCGTTGTGTTTACCGGAAAAGGCCAGGGTATTTTAGCTGCTGATTCAGATGCAAAGGCTGCTAAGACCTTTAAGCTTGATAATCTTCCCGAAAACATTGCTTTTGACCATAAGCAGATAATAGGTGATTATATCAAGAGCCGTAAGCGGTAATGGTTAAAGCAATGATGCCTGTAAGTTTAAATCCGAAATTCGAAGTATTGTTTAGGATTTCTATATTTGATGTTCGGATTTTAAATTCATAAATAAAAATGAAGGATATATCAATCCGTTACCTAAAAGGAGTAGGCCCCAGACGGGAGAAAGCTTTTAACCGCTGCGGGGTCTACACGGTAAGAGACCTGCTTTCATATTTTCCCTTTCGCTATGAAGACAGGACAGAATTAAAAAAAATAAAAGACCTGGCTGTAGGCGAATTCTCTTTGCTAAAGGGAAAGGTATTGTCAACCCACTATAAAAATTTCCCTTATTTCATACGTAAAAGAAGAGTGAAAAGCATTTTTGAGATTATTTTAGAGGATTCAACCGGCAGCATCAGGGTTTGCTGGTTCAATCAGGGCTATCTTGCCGAGTCCATTAAAAAGGGCGATGAACTTATAATCTATGGGAAACTCTATCTTTCCAAAAAAGGTTTACAGATAGTTGCGCCTGAGTTCGAGCGAAGCAGCAGCCCCGATTCATTGGGAGTAGGAAGGATAATCGGAGTTTACAGACTGATGAAGGAGTTCAGCCAGAGATTCATGAGAAGCATTATTCATAATGCTTTAGATAGCTACCGCAAGGATTATTTTGATCCTCTACCTTATGATATAAGAAAAAAGCTCGATATGCCTAACATAGTAAAGAGTCTTGAAGAGATACATTTTCCTACTGCTTGGGATAATATCCAGTGCGCCAGGGAGAGGTTCATCTTTGAAGAACTTTTTTTTGCTCAGATACTTGTTTATTTGCGTAAGGCAAAACACCGTCAGCAGTCGACCTATCCCTGCAAGAT
>JAFGHG010000207.1 GCA_016939345.1 Candidatus Omnitrophota bacterium | reverse complement strand
CTCATGGAGACCGTACCCTTTACTTCTGGCCCCCATACAATATTCAATTTGCTAATCTCTCCAATTAACTTTAAGATATTTCTAATATCCGCATCTGAAAAATCCAGGGTCATTTTTTCCCCTGTATATTTTTTTTCAGGTGGATACATTTTTGCACTACCTGTCTGAGGTGCCTGCTTTTCATCATTGGGCGGTTCAACAGGCGGAGTAGTTTTAGTGCTTTTTGTCTCCGTTGGAGATGCAGGAAAGCTTGGCGGTTTCTCTTTCAGCTCAGTGGCTGGTATCTTTTTTGGAGGCGGTTTAACAGAAGTTTCGTTGAAGTCTATTCGTATTTCATTATTTGCCTGTATCAAATAAAAGGGGACCATTTCCCTAACCTTTATTATCAAGTCAACCTTTTTTTCAGCCTCCCTGACTAAAGGCACGATTCTATCTACCACCCCTTTAAATTTGGAAGAGTCTAAATACCGGGTAAGCTCTTCAGGGATTACAGCATCTTCAATCTCCAGGATTAACGTATTTGCATCTCTTCGCTTTAGTTCGTATTCGGCCTTTTTTGAGGCGGTCACAACAATTCTTGATCTTCCTTGAGACAGCATAAAAAAATCTACACCAAGTATCCTGTTGTCGTCACCTTTTCCAGGTGAAAAGAAAAGTCTTGGCTCAGCTTCACTGATTTTTTCGGCTGGTTCGGCGTTTAGCAATATTTTGTCAGAGGATTCTTCGCTCATCTCTTTCGGTGAAAGGTAAATCTTGATAGCCTTGTCTTCTGTTTTAACATTATGATCAAAGTCTTGGGACAAGAAGGCAATGACTCGGGTCGATAGAGGCCTTTCCTTGTTTTCTTCAACCTGAATGCTGGTAATAATTCTACCTTCTAAATCATAAGGGGCTGTAAATCCCTCAGGGGTAATAGCGTCTATATCCAGTATAAGACGAAATGGCTGAGAAAGTTTAATAGATGTATAAGTTACAGGTGCTGAGTTGACTATCTCGACACCCATGTCATTATCTGAGAGTCCAGGGACAATAGTTATCGATTCAATTTTAGGAATAGCCTTCTCTTTCTTGCCTGGACTGTCGTTCGTTTTTAGTCCTGCAACACAACTGCATGAAAGATAGATTAATAACACTGCTACGAGAAGAAAACCAAATTTTATTGTTTTCAGGAGTTTTCTCTTTTGCATGAAATTTCTCCTATTGGTTTGTTTATAGATAATACAGTTACTGGAACTGAATTCCTGAGCTGTATATAATATTTTTCCATGGTATTGCGTAAGCTTTAATTATCCTACCTTGGTTTTATCAATAATTAAGCCCTTATATTCGGGTTCATCGCATCTATCGTTCCTTTAGCTTATCTGTGCCCGGAAGTTTTATGGAAATATCTCTGGTAATGATTTTACCCTTTATGTTTTTATATTGTTCGCGTACAATTATCTCGTTTTTAGTTATTCGAGCCACTTTACCCCTGTTTTTTCCAATGGGGGTTCCGACTTTTATTACATGCCCATCACCTTTTGAATCCCTTATAAGGGCCCAACTATCTTTACCTGACAAAACGATTGCTGAGACAGTCAACTGAGAAATATCAAGTGTTTCAAGATATGTTCTTGGTTCTTCTTCAGCTTCGCCTTCTATCTCGTCTTTTATTGATATAAAGGATTTGAAAGGGTCAATTTTATTTGTTGGGTCATAAAAATAGTCTGCCTCTTTAGTAGCATTTGTGCCTTCAAATTCTTTTTCTTCGAGCTTAGCTTTTTTATCAGGCTTACCTTTGGGCTTTTCAACTGCAACTTTTTCCTCTTTCGGGATTTTAACGGTTATTTTCGAACCTGTCTGGGCGCCGGATACCCCGAAAAAAATAGTTACGTAACAAGAAAGGGTTAATAATAGTATGTTATTTTGCTTTTTTAGGAACACTTTTTGTCTCGGCTTTTTCTTTGAACCTGTAAGTAACAGCAGTGCAGGACGTATGTAAATCTGTGTTGTCTTTTGCAGTTGGTTTCATTGAAACGTCCATAACATTTACGATTCTATCTAATTTTCCAACCTTATCAAAAAATACGGCGACGTCATGGTAGCCTCCGTTAACCTCTATGCTGACAGGTATTTCTACATAAAACTGTTTTGATACCTCCTTTTTTGGACTAAATAAAATAAACTCCAAGTTAGATTCATTGCCCAATTTAGTTATATTTTCTAACAGAGTCGGTATTTCACTAGAGGTAGGCAAGAGCTTAAGGGCCAGTGAAAGTTCTTGCTGAATGCCGGCATATTCTTCCTCCAATTTTTTTAAATTTTTCGCCTTAACCTTAGCAAGGGCGATTTGGTTTTCTAAATTAGTTATGTTGGTTTTAAGCCGGGCTATATCCTTTGTTTTTGGCAGGTATATAAACCAGATAAAAAGGCCTACTAAAATCACAACGGTTCCAACAAAAATGAGAACTCTTTGGACTTTGCTTATCTTTGATATACTATCAAAAAATGTGTTTATATCTACTGCCATAGAATTTATTTTGTTCTGTTGGTTTTACCTGTTACATTTTGAGTGGTTTTTTCTTTAAATGCATAGGTCTTACATTTGATATCAAAATCCATTAAACTTAAGCCAAGATCCTTTATCGCTTTTTGCTGTGTTTTTATTAACTCAACGGACGTTATCGTTTCTTTCCCTTCAAGCCGTTTCATAAAATCAGCGACTGTTTCATTGTCCATAGCGGTCCCCGTCAATGAAAGTGTACCGGTTTTCTCGCTGAGGTTTGTAAGCCATAACTTATCCTTTG
>JAFGHG010000206.1 GCA_016939345.1 Candidatus Omnitrophota bacterium | reverse complement strand
CGGTTGATAAGTCCATTATTGCCAATAATAGGCCTATCTGTATCCCTATTCCTCTATCCAGTGTAAAATCAAGCATGTTCTGAAGAAGAAAAAAAAGGAAACATCCGCTTACAGCATAAAAAATTGGCCTATCAAACTCAGGAAATTTTCTTATTTTCTGAATAAAATATCTGGCTGCTGCCAGGATAAAGAAAACAAAAGACACCAGGCCTATGAGACCGGCCTCAACCATTATTTGTAAAAAGATATTATGGGCATGGTTAAGGTATGTATAACTAAAAAAATAACCAAGTCCTATACCTTTCAATGGGTGCTGCCTGATAAAAAGCAGGGCCGAATGAAAAATTTCCATTCTAAACCATAGATTATAAAATTTTAGCTGAAACCTGTCGAAAAAATCAGGGTAAAAAAAATATAAGGGGACAAAAAGCAATAAAGAACCGCAAAGAAGCGAAAACATAAAAGAGTTTATCTTTAGCCTGTCCTTCTTCAGGGCAAAGTTAATGAAGATAAAAACTGAAAATAAAAAAGTGGCTATTCCCCAGCGGGAAGTCGTAAGTATCATGGAAACAAAAACAATAGCCACAGAGATAAAAAGTATATTTCTGTGATTTTTTTTCTTCTGACCGGTTAAAGAACCAAGTATAAGAAATAAACAAAAACCAAAAACCGTAGCCATCAGGTTATGGCCTAAACTATAAGGCTGATCGAGGAAAAAATTGAAAGGGTACTGAATGCAAATGTATAAAACTGCCAGTATAAAACCGCTGGCTATCATAGAATAAATAATAAACTTAAGCTGTTTAAACGTCTTGATCAAATTGAGCGCTATTATATAGGTAAAAGGTATCTGAAGCCATAGATAAATCTGTCCCTTGAATTTAAAAGGCTCCGGGCCCAAAGCTGCTGAGATAATAAGAGCTGCAAAAAAAGGAAAAAAATAAAAAACTATTTTTCTGCCGGCGAAAGGCTTTATTTTTTTAAATGCTATCCGCAGCAGACCGCTGATAAAAAATGGGACAAAGATTATATCGCAGGGATGAAACCACAATATCCGGTCAAAAGCAAGAACAAAGGAAAAAATCAGAAACAACAAACCGGCTAAAGGATAATAAAAGAAGGCAACAGACCCGGCAAGAAAAAAGCCTGAAAGGTAAAACAAATTATGATCAAAGCTGTACATTAATCTTGTGTTTTTTCCTTTAAATACCGAGCCAGGCTGTTACCTGATCTTTCCCATGTGCAGTTAGACATGGCAAAATCCCGGGCTATCTTTCCCAGCTCATTCAATTCATCTCTTCTGCGGTAGGCATTTTCTATGGCTGCAGCTATATCTTTGGAACCAAAGCCTTCAGCCCAGATAACAAAAGGTAAATCCGCTAATATTCTTTTATTTGAGCTGACCGGCGTGGATATAACTGGTTTTGCGCACGATAAATATTCAAAAACTTTTAAAGGAGAAGCAGTGCGCCATATTGCCTTATCGGGAAAAGGACAGATTCCTGCGTCAGCCTTAGATATTTCAAAAGCTATTTTATCATAATCCAGCAGGCCTTTGAATTCCACTGTATTATCAAGCCCAAGCCTTTTAACCATTTTTATGAATTTTTTATAGTCAAGACCTGATCCGTAAATCCTAAAAACAATATTTTCTTTCATCTGCGGATTAATCTCAAGTAAAGAAAGTATAACCTGTTTTAGCCCCTTCTCTTCTGATACAGTGCCGTGGTAGATAAAAACGAATTTCTTTTCTTTATCTGTTTTATAAGGCTTAAACACTTGGCAATTTACTCCCGAATGGCATATTACATAGTCATCAGTTTTTAAACCAAACTTCTCTGACAACTCCTGGCGCATGCTCTCTGTATTAAAAGAATAGCCGCTGGCAAAGCGGTGCAGAAACCTTAATAAAACTCTCCAGACAATAGTCTCGTCTATAAATGACTTGAGGGTTTTTCTTCCGGCGGGGATAGTTCTGAAATCAAGCTGGAGAAAGCAGCCTTTTATCCTTCTAAGCAGAACCCCTACTATAAGGGATTCTGCATCAACAATAAGGATATCATTATTCTTGAGCCTTTTTTTCAGCCAGAAAAATATTTTAAGCAGTAAATTAACCCTGAAAAATCCAGGAAACTGTAAGGCTTTAAAGCTTACTATTTTGAAACTGGCCGATTCAGATAAATAAGGCTTGCCTTTATAGCCGGTAAGGATAAAAACCTGAAAATCATTCTCTAGGAGTATTCGGCTTGATTCTAGGTAGGTGCTTTTATCTGGTTTTAAGTCAAAACGGTCGGGGTTTATCCAATATATCTTTTTGTTTTCGCTCTCGGGCATTCCTGCTGGCTTTTAGGTATTGTTTATTTTGCCACTAAAGCAGAGTAAATTTTACTTGTATTATCAGCTGTGGCCTGCCAGTTATAATCTGTAACTGATTCTCTGGCCACCTGATTGTTTATACCGAAAATATCGTCGCCGTTTAAGTTTATGGCGTAGTTTATTTTCTGCACAAGGTCTTTAAAATCATCATGCTTGAACAAAAAACCGTTATCTCCCTCTTTAATTATCTCACTGTGCGGTCCGATATTACTGGCAATACAAATTATTCCATAGCTCATGGCCTCCAGCAGGGCTATAGGCAGGCCTTCGACCAGGGAAGCATGGATAAAGAATCTGGCATTACTGAAAAGTTCTTCTTTTTCTCTGCCGCTGACAAAACCGGTAAAAAGTATATTTTTGTCGTTTCTGGCCAATCTAGCTATATGCCTGGCATATGGATTCAAATGGGTTGTACCCCCGGCAATCACCAGCTTCAATCTTGGTTCATCTAAGCTTTGATAAGCCTTTATTATCCAATCAATCCTTTTTGCCGGAGCAAAACGGCTACAGGCAAGAATATAGGATTTGCTTGAAAGATTATATTTTTTGGTAATAACATCTGCTTTGGCCTCTATAGGCTTATTAACTCCATTAGGTATGTAATTGGTCTTATAACCTTTCTTACGGTAAAAATTCTCAAGCTCCCGGGAAACCACAGTAACCTCAGATGAATATTTAAGAGAAATAAACTCAGAGAATTTCAGGAAACCTCTTGAAAACCAGCCCCACTTGCCGTCTTCATAGTCAAGTCTGTGTATAGTCACAACAGTCTTTATTCCGAATAATCTCGGAAGCCAGCAAAAAAAACCCGGGCCAATAGCCTGATAATGGATTATATCGCAATTCTGAAACAAGGCATGGATTGTGCAGATAAAGGTGTGGACGAAAGCATCCAGGTATTTAGTCTGAATTGTAGGCAGGTGAACAAGCTTCACTGCCTGATGTTCTTTTATATTTTTGGGGGTATACCAATTTCTTACATAAACGATTACCGATTTACCCTGCTGGCTGAGCTTTAAAGATATATTCTCTACATGGTTTTCTACGCCTCCCCATATACAAGGTATTCCTTTTTGGCCTATGAATGCAATTTTCATAAAAAATTGTTAAGGTATTTCGTATGTCGTATATAGTATATTGAGTTAAATTCAAACTGGCTGCGCTTTATACCGTCAATCATTATATAGTAATCTTTATAATCATAAAGAAATAAATTATTTTTCTGCGGCTATAGTCTGCTTGTATATGTGCATAAGGTCTAAATAGTGCTGGTCAGGGTCAAATTCCTCTTCAATAAACTCCCTGGCCCTTTGGCCCATTTCTTTAACAAGGCCGGGGTTATTATAGAGAAAAGATATTTTATTGCCTAACTCTTTGGTGTTCTGAGGATTAAATATAAGGCCGGTCTTCATATCTTTTACCAATTCCGGGATCCCGCCGGTATTGCTGGCGATAACCGGCTTTCCTTTAACAAAAGACTCAAGTACGGCAAAAGGACTGTTCTCATGCCAGAGCGAAGGCACTACTGTGAACAGAATTGAACCAATCTCTTGATCAAGATCTTTTTTTTCCTTATATCCGAGAAAAAAAACATTGTTTATCTTTTCATTTTTTATTTTCTTTTCTATCTCTTCTTTTAAGGGGCCGCCTCCGGCTATTCTTAAATTTACCTTTAAGGATTTAACTGTTTCTATCAAAGGCATAATGCCTTTTTCAGAAGAAAGCCTGCCAAAATAAAGTAAAGCTTTTTCTTTACAGTCATAAGAAGGCCGGCAGTTTTTTGCATCCATAAAATACTTATGATGGATTATTTCCTTTTTAAGGCCGAAATCCCTGGCTTTTTGGATCAAAAATAGGCTCGGCGAAGTAAAGGTATTTACCTTATCATATATTTTTAAAATATTATGGTGTAAAAACATCTCCAATGATGTAAGCAGGCTTTTAGGGTATGAATCTTTAACGCATTTATTCAAGAAGCAGCGGTGGAATCTGGAGTTTTTGCACTCATCACAATATCTTTCTTGGGTAAACATACGGTAGTTTGGGCAAAAAAGCTTGTAATCGTGCAGGGTCATAGCTGTCGGTATCTTAAATTCATAAAGAGAGTCCAGAATCGAAGGCGATATCTGATGGGCAATATTATGAATATGAGCAATATCGGGTTTTATCCTGGATATCAGTTTTTTAATCTGATTTTTTGCCTTAAAATTATAGAGAAGGTCTAACCCGGCTTTAAAACTTTGGAACAAACCAAGTGGCTTGTTATAATCTAT
This sequence comes from Candidatus Omnitrophota bacterium, assembly GCA_016939345.1. Taxonomy (GTDB): domain Bacteria; phylum Omnitrophota; class Gorgyraeia; order Duberdicusellales; family 4484-171; genus JAFGHG01. Next base: position 7,500 of record JAFGHG010000206.1, on the reverse strand, counting down.
ACCCTTAAGAAGGAAATTTTTATACTTGTTTTCGGGATTTTTTTTATCATCCATACCCCAGAGGATGACTTCGTGGCCTTTAGAAGATAAAAGCCTGGCCGTATCCAAAAAACTTGTTTCGGCTCCTGCCCGTCGGTATAGAAACTTGTTTATTAAAAGTATCTTCATTGTCAATCTAAGCCAATTTCTTTATAAGAAAGGCTGGCGGCCAGAATAAACCAGAATAAAAAACTTACAACGTCATTATCCCAAGTTGCCGTATAAAAAGACATGCCCAGCAAAACAAAGCTTAATCCCGTTAATAGGTAGTTTTTTGATTTTAGACCCTCGAATAAAACCTGAAACAGCAATAAAAAATAAAGCAATAAGCCTGCAATGCCGAATTCGACTAAAATTTTTATAAAACTAGGCTTATAAATCGAAAATCCCTTTTTATAGAGCCGGCCTGTAAAATCACCCTTTAAATAACTTTCACCGGCAGAACAGCCTCCAAAGCCGAATATTAATTTATCAGGCCTCTCTTTAAATAAGCTGTGAGCCTTCAGGCAGGGAGCGATTCTCCCCTCATGCCTGAAAACCCCAAGGTTATTTTGTTCTACTATTTTCATCTCATAATCAAGTATTTGGACTGGATTCTTAAACCAGCTGATGACCTCAAATCTTTTTGCCACCGCCTCATGCCAGAAAATAAAAGCGCAATTTACTGACAAAGTAATAATAGTAACTATTGCCAGTTTTAAAAATTTTTTTCTAAAAAGATTATCTTGGTTATAGAAAAAAATTCCAGCCATAAAAATAAAAATCAGAGGGTAAAAAATAAAGCTGAACTTAGTCGAAGCATAAACAGCGGGTATATACATAATAAGCGCCAGGAAAATATACAATTTTCTTCCTGAGGAGATAAAATTTTTTATAAACAGGACAATAAAAACGGCACAGGCGCAGCTCAATGTGTCGGTTGAAGTCCGGCCTAAAGTGCCTCCGGCAGCATCCTCGGCAAATCTCAATCCGCTTATGGGTGCATAATATATCCTTTGAAAATATGAAACAGGTACCTGTATTAAAATAACCGCTGTAAGGAACTTGAAAGTTTTTTTATAAATATCCAGTTCAAGGCCAAGAGAAAACAAAACAGCAGCCATAACCATATATTTAAAATACTTATGCAGTATTGAAACCAGCATAAAAGGGCTCTGAGCGTTCAAAATAAAAGAAATAAGGCTCAGGCCGGCCAGGGAGAACAAAAACCAGTTGTATTTGAATTTAAGAAGCCTCTTTAATCCTGATTTTTCCAAAGCTGCTAAAAGGAGAAAAAAAATTATTATCTCGGAAAACCAGGTGATTTGACGGGGTATAAGTTTTAAGGCATCAGCAAACCAGTCAGCAAAAAAAATCGTAATTATTAAAAGATATATTGAAATAATATATATTTTCCCCTTCATGGATAACCTTTTTTTACGGGCTTTTAAATCTGTACATCCTGAAAATAATGTTAAGCCTGGCAAGAAAAAGAAAAAAAGGCTCTAGCCAGAAAAATCTCTTATTTATTTTTAAAAACTTATCAGCCCAATCTTTTGATCTTGAATCTGCAAGTTTTTCCACCTGAGGGTTTACTGATATATCCACTCTTTTGATGTCTTTATCTAAATAGTTAAGAACTTGGTATATCTTGCTGGCAAAATCGTCAATAAGCTCTTCATAGACAAGCAGTAAAGGCTTTATATCATTATTTTTGAAAAAATTTTCCCAGCATTGATCGTTTACTTCCAAGGAACTTTTATAATGAAGGATCTTAAGGAAACTAAACTCATCTCTAGCCTTTTTGCTCTCCATAGAAACCTTTTCTTTTTTACTTTCAGCCTTCAGGTGCCAGATGCCTGACTGAATCGCCCTTGATATGGATATAGCCTGCTCAAGCTTGTTCAAGCGCTTAAGATAGATAAAACGGACATCTCCAAAGGTCTGCTTTAAAAGTTCCAGGTCAGATATTTTTTTGGCTTTAAAGTTTTCACTAATTTCTTTCAATAATTTCGAAAAATCTCTCCACATAATCTTGGTACCAAATATTCCGTTAGAGGTCATAAATCTTTTCTTTATTGATTTTATGTAAGAATCTATATCATAAGTTTGTAAACAGGCAGATATCTCTTTTCTGAATAAAGGTAAAAAAAGTTCATGAGGGGTTCCGGAAGCTATTCCGCCAAGGCCGGTGCTCTCTATCCCGTAGCAAAGCATTGTACTGCCTGAACGGGGGGTCGTACAAATAAAATAAGACAGCTTAGGTTCGTTTTCGCTATTGTGTGCGATGCTCATTTAGCTTTCTTTGACTGCGTTGACCTTATATGTTTATAAATCAAGCAATCGATCCCTTCTAATACAGGAGCATCTAAAGAAATAAGGTTATTATCTTCTCCGGGGTCTGATAATAAATTATACAACCGGCTTTCTTTACAATCTTTTTTATTGCAGGTTATGTACTTATAATATTGTGTCCTTATCGACCTTTTATCAGCATAAAAGCCCATGACGGCTTTTTTTGCCTTCTTTGCTTGGCCTTTGATTACCGGCAGCAAGCTTACTCCCTGAACAGGACCTTTGTAATCAATATTAAAAATATCAAGTATGGTAGGCATAATATCGACTGATTCCGAAAACTGGGTTATCCTTGAACTTCTCTGCATTTCTGATCCTGGAAGTTTAATTAAAAGCGGGGTCTTTAAAATGGTATCGTAAAGCTCAAATGTATAGGCTATTCCTCCATGCTCCCTGAATTCCTGGCCGTGGCTTGAGGTTATTATTATCAGTGAATCGTCCCATATGCCGCTGGCTTTAAGCATCTGGAAAAAACTGCCAAGATATTCATCGAGAAACCTGATATTAGCATCATAGGAATCAATCAGGCAATTCAGCTGGCGGTCATAATCATCTAATTGCGGCCAGTTATCTGGCATTATCTGTTTTAATGGTCTTTTGGCAATCCCCTTAGGGTCATACTCTTCTATAAGGTTATAAAAAAGTATCAGGGACCTTTCTTTGTCGCTTAAATTTTGAAATCTTTCTTCATTTAATCCTCTAGAGATTATCTTTTTGGCGCTGGAGACCTCCCGGGATAAAAAATCTTTATCTTTATATAAATCCTTGGCTTGTTCCCGGTATGAATAGGGCGGGTTTAAAATAGAAGTATATATAAAAACAAATTTTTTCTCGTAGCTTTTTTGTAAAAACCAATGATGGATTTTTTTAAAAAAAATCTCCGGTTCTTTTATGGTAAAGACCTCGTTAAAACCCCTTACAAAAAGCGGCTTAAGAGTGAAATATCCTCCCTGGGCAAAAAGCGAAGGCACAAAACCTTTTTTGCTGATTATTTCGCTTAAAATCCGATATTTATTCAAAGCTGCCAAATCCAAAGACTCCACCTCCAGAACCCTGTGAGTTAAAGGATAAAGCGAGCTAAGCATGGATACATGGGAAGAAAGGCTGTAAGGCGACTGGGAGAAGTTATTTTCAAATAAGATGTTCTCTCTTGCGAATTCGTCTATATTGGGCGATGTGTTTCTATTATATCCGTAACATCCAAGGTGGTCTGAACGCAGACTGTCGATACAGATAATAATGATATTGGCTTTTGGCTTCGAAGGAAAAAAGTTTGATATGTCTTTTTTAAATAAAAGCTTAAAATTAAAGACCACAAAAGCAACCACTAAAGCTGTCGTCAGAAGAAAAAATAATATCTTAGGGGTTCTCATGGTTATAAAAAATATAAAATTATTAAGCTAAAGCTTAGCCTAAAATTTTGAAAAACCCATAATAATTAAAAAACAAGCTCCAACCAGAAGAAAGGGAATTGCAAAGGATGATATCATGCCGATTGATATAAAGCGCCTTTTTTTTATGAAGAAATAAATAATGGCCAAAATATCAAGCATAATGATAAGTATAGACCCCCCAATCCCTATGACATCATCTACCAGGCTTGGAATATTAACACCTGTACCGAAGACTAAAAAATTAATTATCCCAAACAATGCAGAATTAATTATCCAAAAGCCAAAAAAACCAATACAAAAATCACCTATTTTTCTGCCCACGCTTGTGTAATAACCCTGATTATCCATATATAACCTCACTTTTTTTAAATATCAACTTCAACTCTCTTAAATAATAGCCAATTACTAATATCGAAACAAGCTGAAAAAGGTTTAATCCCCAGATTAGTTTAGGATTAACCCGTATGAATTCTATGCCGAAACGAAAGCTGAAATAGGAAACCATGAATATCTTGAACAAGGCTCCGGGTTCAGTTATCTTCTTTTTTAGATAAAGGAGGGCAAAAAACATGAATAAAGCAAAAGCTGATTCGTAAATTTGAGTGGGATGGCGCAATATTCCATCACCGAAGTCAACTCCCCAGGCAAGATTAGTCTCGCTGCCGTAGCAGCAGCCGCGCAAAAAACAGCCTATCCTTCCTACGGCGATAGCAAGAGCTATTGCCGGAGCAAAAATATTTCCTTTTCTTATTTTTATTCCCAGATATTTTTTTGTAAGTCTGACTGAGATTGCCCCGCCGATCATACCGCCGACAATGGTCCGGCCTGAAAGAATAACCCTGAGATCAGGAAAACTTGCTATAATTTCTTTGTAATGAGCTATCCATACCGGTATCTTTGAACCCATTATTCCTCCGACAAGGGCCGCAATAAAAAGTAAAAAAGTTTTTTCGTTTAAGCTTTTTTCTTTTCTGGCCTGAAGAAAATAAACAACTATGCTGGCTATAAGAGCCAAGGAAATAAAAAATGGGTAGGAATAGACCTTTATCCCTCCTATATCAAATAGAATGGGCCTAATCCCCCAATTATCAGGACATGTATGCAAATCAAGCATCGTTCTTTTTTAAAAAACTAAATGATCAGCCTTTCTTGAGCCACTGGTAAAGCTTTAACCCGGAACAAAATCCAAAAACACTTATGCTCTTTAGAACGGCCAGAAAAAAAACTACTGTCCAGCCGGCTTTAACCATTCCCAGGTAAAGCAAAATCAAAGCAATTAAATGTATTGAGGCGCCAAAAACCTGAGCAAAGCCGATTCCAGCCTCATCAACCGTTTCCAAAGCAGGACTTATTTTTCTGGCTAAAGGCGTATATAGCAAGACCAGCGGTGCATTCTTTATTTTTAATAATGCTGATGCCAGAAGGAAACAAAAATTGAAGGCAATAAGCCATTTTATTTTTAAAAAAAACGAAAACCATAAAAAAACAGCTATGGTGGCTTTATATCCGGTAAAAGCCAGCTTATTAATTGAAACCTGTTTTTCTGCTTTCATCTTTCCTGCCTCCTCGTTAATCTGGGAAAAAACATCCCTACTTTTTTCTGATAATCCCGATATTGAGAAAACCTTTCTATTAAAAGAGACTCCTCCTGTTTGGCCCGGTAATACATAAAAGGGATAAAAATCAGGCTGTTGGCTAAAAAAGCAAGCCAGTTCAGATAAATTAAACTACCTCCGTAAAATATAAGCATCAAGGAAGAGTATAAAGGATGACGGACCAAGGAATAAATATCTTTAGAAACTAATGTCTGATCGTCGTATATTTTGACCTGATCAGCCCAGTTAACTCCAAGCATCAAGCGCCCCCTTATATTGATAATGGTTCCAGCAATAACCATAAAAGTCCCAGAAAGAGCAAAAGCGACTCTTAAGGCTATATTTGAAATAACTATGCCTCCGATGCCAAGGCGTATCACCAGGTAAAAACCTATAAAAAATACAGTCATAGTTGCTGTGGTCACAATGCTTTTTCTCTCTCTGGATGCCTTTGGCCTCTGCCTTGATTCGATGAAATTAATAAGTATTGAAGTAAAAACAGCACAGGCACAAAGAACAATTATGAATATAATACTTAACTCCAATGTTCCATATGGCGACTGCAGCAAAGAAGAAAATCTGGACCAAATTTCTTTCATCGGTTTTTACGGTATAGTATGTTATAGGTTGAAAAAGGTATTTTCTTGCAATCAGGCGTTATCATGTGAACACATTCTTTTTTTATAGCCTTTATCTCAAAATTATAAGCATCTAGAAAAGAGCTTACGCTTATACGAAAAGTATTCTTGCTTATATGCTCGATCTTAGATCTTTTTGATCTTACCAAAAAATCAGCCGGGACCATCGGGCTTAAATCCCTGACAAAATCCAGGCACTCGCATAACTGACCCTGGAAGAAACTGTCCAAAGCCCTTGCTGCCAGACTGCCGGGAGCAAAAGCAAAAGTATTATCAATGCGGCTTAAGTGTCTGCTGAAGTCAACCTCCCGCATAAGAGGTACAAATTTACCTTGCCTTTTGTATAAATAACCTATTGCCACTCTGTCGACATTACAAGGCAAAGGTATAAAATCGCTTTTAAGCAGTTTTTTATCTGTCTGCTCTTCTATTCTTTTTAAAACACCGGTAAGGGTTATCCTGTCGCTTGGGCTGGGTTCGATGATCCGGCCAAAAAAAGAAAGGGGCTGGAAGTTTATGCCCCTTATATAATCTGTATTAAGGCCGAAATCGATTAATCTTCCTATTTCATGGTCATTGACTCCTTTGGCTATCGAAGCGACCAGAGTTATGGGTATCGACTCTCGGGCCAGGTTTCTTATTGCTTCCTGCTTAACTGCCAAAATATCTTTTCCTCTTAAATACAAATTACTTTCTAAGTCAAAACCGTCAAATTGAAGGTATATTTCAAAACCTCCGACAAAATCCTTTAGCTGCTTTACGAATTTTTTATCCCGGGCGATACGCAGGCCGTTAGTGTTAAGCATTACATATTTGACCTTCTTTTTTTTGGCTAAAGCTATAATATCAAGTATCTGAGGGTGAGTCGTGGGTTCGCCGCCTGAAATCTGGATTATTTCGCCGTTATTGAACTCTGAATCTTGAAAAAGATCAAGCATTTTCCCTATTGTGCCTAAGTCCAAAAATCCTTTGTCTTGGCCGGAACAAGCATAGCATACAGGGCAGCCAAGGTCGCAGTTGTGGGTGACTTCAATCAGACCTATACAGCTATGCTGGTCATGATCCGGACATAAGCCACAGTCAAAAGGACAGCCCCTTTGTCTTTGGGTCTGGGTTTTTGAAGCTGTAGCCGGCTTATCATAACGATGACGGTTAAGATAATAATCAGCATCCTCTTCAAGCAATGCCGTTGATTCGCCGTGCCGGGGGCAGTTTTTCAACAAAAAAACCTGTCCTTTACGGATGATGATTTTTGCATCAACTCTTTCCAGACAAAAGGGGCAAAGGCTTATAGTGGTATCATGAAGGATGTAATCTCTTTGTCTTGCACCTACGGACGGCTCTGTTTTCTTTGTCGCACTAAAGCAGCTGCACTGAGCTTTTTTCATCGGTTTTCTGTCCATGTTTTTTCCTCTTATGACTTTTACTTATTTTACTTTAAGTTTTCCCATCTTCTTAAGAAAATTTTCTAATCTTTCTAAGTCCTTCGCCGAAGGCCGG
>JAFGHG010000205.1 GCA_016939345.1 Candidatus Omnitrophota bacterium | reverse complement strand
GCAACGCCTGTCTACTTTTGACAATTAGGGCAAAAACAGGTTCCTCTGCCGGCAAGGGATATTTTTGAAATAGGGCTTTTGCATGAAAAACAAGGTAACTTTTGCCTTCCGTAAACCTTCAATCTTTCTTCCATACCGCCTTTATTTCCCTCGATATTGCGGTAAGTGTCTACAGAAGAGCCTCCGTATTTTATGCCTTCATTAAGAACATGGATTATTTTTTCCAGCAGCAGGCTGGCTTGGCTTTGGTTTATTGAATCAGCCTTTCTATTAGGGTCTATCCCCGAAAGAAATAATGCCTCCTGGGCGTATATGTTGCCTATTCCGCTGATGACTTTCTGATCCAGCAGTAAAACTTTTATTTTTGTTTTTTTCTTGCTTATAATAGCGTGGAACTCTTTGGGGCTAAGCTTAAAAGGCTCTGGGCCAAGCGTTCTTACAAAAGAAAGGTCTTTGTAATGGTCCCTGAGTCTGAGTTCACCCAAAGTTCTTTGGTCCATATAATTTAAGAATTTTTTATTGGATAGTTCAAAAGAAACTCTGGCTTTATCCAGATTTTTTCCATATTCAAGCCATCCTGAAATTCTCAGATGAACAATGAGAAAGTTTTTTTGCGATAATGCTATTATGATCAGTTTCCCTTTGCGTATTATTCCATCGATTGTCGATCCGATAAGTTTTTTTTTGAATTCGGCCAAAGACGGTTCTTTAATAAGATTTTTTCGCCTGACAATAACGCCGACGATCTTCTTATTTAATATCCGTCTCTGCAGCTGGCGCTTTATGGTCTCGACTTCAGGCAATTCTGGCATAAAACCTTTCTTGTGTGTTCGGCTTATTGTATATAGCCGGTGTTTTGTGTTATTATAGATATTATAATAATCGAAGGCAAGCTAATTCTTGGTTTTCAAGTATTGAGGAGTTTGAAATGAAAGACTACCTGCCCAAAGAACATTTTGATGCTGAAGCTGAAAGGTCTTCTCCGGGTGAAGGAGAAAATCCAGGGAAGTTTTCCTTTCACAGCTTTCCTCCCTGGAGCAGATGTCCTCAATGGTGGGATTTTATAGAAAAGGACATGAAGGTTTTAGACATCGGCTCAGGCATAGGAACTGAGGTGGGTAAATTAAACCAAAGGAAAGTCTTCGCTGTCGGCTGTGATGTTGCCCCAAAAATGATAGAGCTGGCTAAAAAAAACTGCCTGGCTCATGGGGTAGATTCAGCAAAGTTTGTGCTCTGGGACGGTATAAATCTTCCTTTCCAAGCAGGAAGTTTCCACCGGATAACCACAAACACGGTCCTTCAGCATGTAGTCGACGACAGCAAACTTGAAAACATATTTTCCCAAGTAAATAGGGTATTGATTCCCGGCGGACTTTTTCTTATTTCTGAGATAGTTGGCGTAAAAACCTCTCATGTCTATTCGCATGTTAAGGTAAGGACTCGTAAAGATTATATTTATATGGCCGGCAAAAAGGGTTTTACTCTTATAGCCAATAAAAAACAGGCAAAGCTTTATCTATCGCTTAATTATGCCTTTTGCCTGTTACGGCTTTTTTCCCGCCGCTGGCTGGCCGGCAAAAAAGATGTTCCCGGGCCAGCAACCAGGCAGCAAGAGGATAAAAAGAGCAACCCGCTTGCCTTTAAAAGAAGACTGGATAAGTTTTGTCAAAGGATAGACCACGTACTAGATAAGATGCATTTTTTTCCTTTGCTGGTTACTCAGGACTCAATGGTTTTTAAGAAAGAGGGTTGAGCGTCTAATCTGAGGCGATCTTGATATGGACCTGCCTTTTGCGGGGGCCGTCGAACTCGCAGAAATATATCGCCTGCCATGTGCCTAAGACAAGCTGTCCTTCGTCTATAATAATGTTAAGACAACTGCCCAAGAAAGAGCCTTTGATGTGTGCATCAGAATTGCCTTCAGTGTGAGTAAAACTTTCGCTTGAAGGCACTAGTTTGGCTAAGTGACTTATAATATCTGCTTTAACTGCCGGGTCAGCGTTTTCATTTATAGTAAGTCCGGCTGTGGTATGCGGACAAAATACAACACAGGTACCGCTCATTTGGCCTGATTTTTTTATTAGCAGATTGACCTCTCTGGTAATATCTACAAATTCGCACCTTTTGCTTGTATTCACTGAAATAGTCTGCATGGCTTTAAAAGATAAAAAAAATGATAAGTAGAAGGAGTAAAATTACTGCCGTTAAAACTATCCAGAGCGGCTTTTTTCTCTTATTAAAATAAACTTCTCCAGAACAGTACAGACACATGGTTGAGTTGCTGGGAATAGGTTTGTTGCAGTGAGGACAAGGCAGAAGATTATCATAATCCAGAATCTCTGGCTCTTGGTTTACATCTTTAAAATCAAAATCTGCCTCAGGCATAGTTCTGTAAGCGCTATTCTTCTTCTGTTCATTCCAGGTTTTTGTATATTCCCTGATACTCCTCGGTATCATCTACCCGAAAAAAGATCATCTGTATCAAGCGGGCATTCTGTTTTATTTTAATGCCTCTAGGATTTTCTACAACGAGTATAAATTCACCTTTGCCTTTAAAGCCGGCATCCCAGACGCCATTTTGGGTAAAAGCGCCCATGCGCAGCAGGGATGTCCGGGTAAAGGCTGCGGCTACTAAATTATTGCCTAAGTTTACGGTCTCGTTGGTCTTAATTTTATAAGCTCCTCTTTGCAGTTCCCACCAGCCGTATGCATCTTGAGGGTGTATTTTCTTTGGCAAAATTTTTTTGGTTATGGGGACTACCCTTTCCTTATTAGAAAAGTCTATGGCCCCTGTCTCTTCAAAAACAGATATGCTTTCTACGGTAATATCAAAGCCGTTGGGCGTAAGCTGTTTCTCAAGGTCCATAAGGCCTTCGACTAGCTTGTGCTCTATAATTAATTGTTTTATTTCTTTTTTATTAAGCATTCTTCTTGCCTCGAAGTTTTTTCTTGATATAATTAATGGCCTGCTTTGCCGTGCTTACCTGCTTTAAGCCTTTTATTTTCCATGTATCTATCCCTACAATGGGTTTTGGGTTATTACCGCCGCGTGGCTGCAAACTCTCTCCTTCGGCAGAAAAAGCGAAAGCTATTTCGGATAAGGTTCCGTATTCACCGTCAATGGCTATTACGGCCTGTGATGAACGGACTACTAAAACATTACGGGCATATCCCAGGCCGGTTGTAATCTTAACATCCAGATATTTATTAGCTTCTTTGCCGTCAAAACTAGGGAGTATACCGACAGTCAGGCCTTTTGCCTGCTTAGCGCCTTTACAGGCTGCCTCCATGACTCCAGCTCCGCCTCCGCAAACCAATGTCCAGCCCTGCTGGGCTATCATTCTGCCGGCTTGCTCTGCTATGTTGTATATTCTTTTTGTGCACTTGTGTCCGCCTACAACAGCTATATTCATGTCTTTTAAGCATTAATGGCCTTGACCAAAGGCATTAGTTCATCTGCTAGATATGCCCTCATTTTTGTTTTATGGCCGCAGATGTTTTTTGAAAAAACATGCTTTCCGTTTTTATGCTTTAGGCTCTCGACCAGGTAATTTAAGGCTTTGCCGGCCCCTGCTCCGCTGCCATAGGTCAACAGGCAGCCAAACTTTTTATTTTCTATGTTCTTGATCTGGTTTAAATATGCTCTAAGAGCCGGGGCAACAGTAAAAGCCCATACCGGTGAAGCAAAAACAATAAACTCATAACTGCCAAGATCGTAATTGCAATCTAAAAGATCAGGGCTGTTTTTAAAAAACGCTTCTTTGCATTGGCCGAGGAAAGAAGAAGTTTCTTTTTTCGGACGCAGGTCAATAAAATCAACTGAATTGCTGGGTTTAAGGTTTTCTTTTAAAAACAAACAGGCTCTTTTTGTGTTTCCGGAAAATGAATAGCATACAATCAATATCTTCACAGCTATGGCCTCCTTAAAAAAGTGTTAGTTGCTGGTCTTGGGGTTTCTCCTCTTTTTTCTCGTCCTTGAATATCTTTATAACACCATATTCTCCATCATGGCCCGGTATCATTTCTATATTCTTATCCCTTACCCTTTTTATTCCCTCGGCAATCCTTTCGGGTAAACGGGAAAAAAGCTCCTCAAGGCTCATTTTAACCATAATATTAAATTCAGAACCGGCATTATAGACAGAATCCAGGTATTGAGTGCTGACTGCCTTGCTTTGTTTGCCCAGGCCCTTAGCCTCGGCAATTATTTCATCTAGAGGCACGAGGCTTTTGAAACCAACGGCATTATCGGGCTTATGGCCGTATTCCCGGTCAGCCAGTTCCTGGACTCGGTATAAGACGCCTTTTGTCAGAGGTTTTTTGCACTTTGGACAGACTCCGTTATTTTTCCTGGTTTGATCTGGGTGAAAACAAACCTGACAATTTCTATGGCCATCATAATGGTATTTTCCTTCTTCGGGAAAAAATTCAAGAGTATAAAGAAACTTGCTTTTGTCTTTTGTTTTCAAGACCTTCATTATTTCCCAATAGCTTAACTCACAATCAAAAACATTAGCTTCCCTGGCTATACGCGAAGGAGAATGCGAATCTGAGTTCGAGATCAAGGAGTATTGATCAAGACAAGAAACCATCCAATTCATGGCCGGGTCCGAAGAAAGACCGGTTTCAAGAGCAGTTATCTCTTTTGTGTATTTCCCATATGCGTCCTCAAGCCGGTCAAAACCGGATTTTGATCCGAACACAGAAAACCAGGGAGTCCAGATGTGAGCCGGCACCAGCATTATGTCTTTTGATATCCCAAACAGCTCCTGAGCCAGGCTTAAACAGCTCATGCCCAGGATGGGCCTGCCGTCGGAAGCAATGTTTCCATGGGATGAAAGCATTTTATTTACTTCATCTACTATCTCGAAAGAAGGAGCCATGATCAGGTTGTGGACCCTGTAGAGTTTTCCGTTCTGGGAAAATATGCTGGATATTTCTGCGGTAAGGATAAAATGGACATCCTTGTGGTAGTAGAGTCCGGTTTTACCCTTAGGCTGCAGGTGCTGCTTGAGCTCTTGTAACCAGAGATGGTGAGTAAAGTCCCCTGTGCCCAAGAGGTCGACTCCTTTTAGCCGGGCCCACTTTGTTAAGGTGGGGACGTTCATGTCCCTGGAAGTTGCCCGCGAATATTTTGAATGGATATGAAAATCTGCTACAAATTCCATAATAAAAATAGTTACTTATTTCTAGTATCTTGTATCTAGTATTTAATCTGGCTTTGGCATGCTCACTAGATACCAGATACTAGCTACTATATACTAACTTGACTACTTCCTGGATTTTGCCCCAGTGGCTTCCCTGCCAGTAGATTTTATCACAAACCGGACAAATCGAAAAAAATTCATTTTCCAGATATACTTTTTCTGGAACTTTAAATCTGGCTTTATCTTTTTTTATGGCTTTTAAAAGCTGGTTGCAAAGGGTGCAGCGCGTAAACATTTTATCAGTTCGGACTTTTAAATCCAACTTGTTTTTCAGCTCTCTTAACTGTGAGGCCAGCTCTTTCGAGCTTAAAACAACGATACACTTTTTAAGGCCGGGCATATCAGTCTTTCTGGTTATAATAATGCGGTCTTCACGCAAAGCAGTGACTATCAGTTTGGGCAAGGCGCTTTGTTGATAGTATACAGTATCAAAACCTAATATCCTCAGCCATCGAGCTAATTTGCCGGCTTCCCTTGTGACAATAAAACGCATCTGCTAAAACTTACCGCTAGTCTTGCCTGGCATAAACCATCTGGCCCTGACAGAAAGTATACTCTACCACCCCTTTTATTCTTTTACCCAGAAAACAGGAATTACTGGATTTGGAAACCAAATTTTCCTTCTTTACCACCCACTCCTTTTCGGGCGAAAATATGACCAGATCAGCAACTGCTGCCGGCGATAACGCGCCTTTGTCTATTTTGATAATTGAAGCAGGATTAACAGTGAACTTTTTTATCAAATCAAAAAGGGTCAGTATTTTTTTATTAACAAGCTCTGTTATGGCGACAGCTAATTCTGTTTCCAAACCGATAACGCCAAAGGCTGCCCGGTCAAACTCAATAGCTTTTTCATTAATTGTGTGTGGGGCATGGTCCGAGGCAATGACATCTATGACCCCTTCGGCCAAAGCCTGCCTTATGCTTTCTGCATCTTCTTTGGCTCTTAAAGGTGGGTTCATCTTCATATTGGTGTCAAAGCTCCATGCTGCTTCTTCGTCCAGCGCAAAGTAATGCGGTGCTGTTTCAGCGCTAACCCTTAAGCCCCTTTTCTTAGCTTTAGCAACCATTTCCACAGATTCTCTACAGCTGACATGCGCTATATGCAAGCGAGCATTGCTTTTTTCAGCAAGCTCAATGTCCCTGGCAACCCGGCTATACTCTGACTCCCGTGATATGCCCTTAAGACCCAGCTTTGTCGAAGTAAAGCCTTTATTCACCACTCCTTTTTTGGAAAGAAACACGTCCTCGCAATGAGCTATTACCAGAAGATCAAGTTCCTTTGCTCTTTGCATGGCGTTAAGCATAATCTTGCTGTCTTCGACCGATGAGCCGTCATCGGTTATGGCCAAAACCCCTTCTTTTTGCAGACTGTCCAGGTCTGTAATCTTCTGCCCGGCTCTCTCCAGGGTTATGGCTGAAGAGACCAGAACATTTACTCTTGCATCTTTTTTTATCCTTTGATTCAAACTTCTGACTTTTTCCGGAGAATCTATGGCCGGCTCACAGTTCGGCATTGCCAAAACAGTAGTAAAACCTCCTTTTGCCGCTGCTCTGGTGCCGCTTAAAATAGTTTCCTTATCTTCTCTGCCTGGCTCCCTAAGATGAACGTGCAGGTCAATAAGCCCCGGGGCAACGATTTTATTCGATGCGTCTATAACTTGATCTGCTTGCTCTCTGATTTGAGGCGCAATTTCTTTTATCCTGTCCTCTTCGATCAAAACATCAAGACACTGATCGAGGTTATTTTTTGGGTCAATCACTCTGCCGCCTTTAATTATGGTCTTCATGGTTTTGTTCCTGGCTTTGAGATACTAAAAAAAGAACTGCCATCCTCACAGCTATGCCGTTGGTAACCTGTTCCAGGATAACCGAGCGCTCTCCGTCAGCCACGGCGCTTGATATCTCGATCCCCCGGTTAATCGGCCCGGGATGCATAATAATTATATCTTTCTTTGCTTTTTCTAAGCGCTCTTCAGTAACGCCAAATGTCTTGAAGTATTCCAGTTCCTGAGGAAAGGCGGCTTTTTCGTCCCTTTCAAACTGCATCCTTAATATATTCACAGCATCTGCATCATTAAGGGCATTCTCAATGTCGTTGGTGATTTTTACGCCCATTTTTTCTATACCTGGAGGAATAAGCATTTTGGGTGCACAAACTTTAACCTGGGCGCCCAGTTTTGTCAGCCCCCAGATATTAGAGCGGGCTACCCGGGAATGGGCGATGTCTCCTATTATGCTTACCTTCAAATCTTTGATCTTTCCTTTTTTTTCTTTCAAGGTAAAGATATCAAGCAGGGCCTGTGTAGGGTGTTCATGCCAGCCGTCTCCGGCGTTTACAACATTAGCTTTTAAATGCCGGGCAAGCATGGCCGGGGCTCCGGATGAACCGTGGCGGATGACTATTATGTCGGCCTTAAGAGCTTCGATGTTTTTACCTGTATCTATCAAGGTCTCTCCTTTTTTTACGCTTGAGGTTTCGATAGAGACATTAATTACATCAGCTGATAAACGTTTTGCTGCTACCTCAAAGGAAACCCTGGTTCTGGTCGAGGGCTCATAAAAAAGATTTACGACTGTCTTTCCTCTTAAGGCCGGTACCTTTTTGATTTCGCGGGTAGAAACTTCCTTGAAAGATTCAGCCGTAAAAAGTATCTCTTCGATTTCTTCTTTGCTTAGCTCTTCAAGCCCCAACAAGTCTTTTCTTTTGAAAATCTGCATCGGCTTTATTGTTTTTCTATGATTACCACCTCGTCTTGTTCGTCTATCTCTTTTAATCGCACTTCAATCTGCTCTTTGGCTGATGTCGGTATGTTCTTGCCCACGTAATCCGCACGTATGGGCAATTCTCTGTGGCCTCTGTCTATCATGACCAGAAGCTCTATGGATTTCGGCCGGCCGAAATCCATAATTTCATCAAGGGCAGCCCTCACGGTTCTGCCAGTGAAAAGAACGTCGTCGATAAGAATCACTTCTTTATCGTTTAAATCAAAATTTATTTTTGTTTTTTTTACTACCGGGCTGCTGCCTACCGTGGTGAGGTCGTCACGGTATAAAGTTATATCAAGGGCGCCCAAAGGAACCTTGATGCCTTCTATCTCCCTGATTATAGTTTGTATTCTCTGGGCTAAGTGCACCCCGCGGGTCTGGATGCCTATTAAAACTACTCCGTCAGAAGAAGTTTTCTTCTCCAGAATTTGATGGGTTAACCTGGTAAGGGTCCTTTTTATGTCTTCTTGCGATAGTATTCTTTTGGTTTTCATGCCTGGACAGTAAAAAACCCATCACCTTCAGCTTAAGGCAATGGGTTGTTTTGGATTATTCATTGACATAATACAGTTCCTTGCCAGCCTCACAGGACCGGCTTAAAGGTTAAAAAACTATATCTTATTTTTGAAAAAGTGTCAAGGGCAAACAAAACTGTTATTTATGACTATAGTAACCTCTCCTTTTAAGGGTTTTTGCTCGAGTCTTGCAATGACCTCTTGTATGTCCGCGCTTATTACTTCTTCGTAAAGCTTGGTCATCTCCCTGACTACAGCAACTTTTGGATTTTTAAATTCCTGCTGAATGTTTTTAAGGGTTTTGATTGTGCGGAAAGGACTTTCAAAGATTATCGTTGTTATTTTCAACTGGGCAGCTTTTTTTAAAATAAGCAGGGCTTTGCTTTTTTTTCTCGGCAGAAACCCGAGAAAAATAAATTTGTCCGAAGCCAGAGCGCTTAAGACCAAAGCGTTTATGGGTGCGCTTGGCCCGGGGATAGACGTAAGCGGCAGGTTTTCTTTTGAGCATTCCCTTATAAGCTTATAACCAGGGTCTGATATGGCTGGGGTGCCGGCATTTGAGACCAAAACAATATTTTTGTTCTGTTTTAAATCCTTTATGACCGAAGGAATTTTTTTTAGCTCATTATGCTCAAAAAAACTGACCAGCGGTTTGCTTATGTTGTTGTGTTTGAGGAGTCTTGCTGTTTTTCTGGTGTCTTCGGCCAATATATAATCAGCTTGGCCAAGAATTCGCAGGCCGCGAAAAGTGATATCTTCAAGGTTCCCTATTGGGGTGGCAACTATGTAAAGCATCAATGTATTAGCCAGGCAGGCCTGGCTCTTTAATTTATAGTTTATTCAACTGTTACTGATTTGGCTAGATTGCGGGGCTGATCTATTTCGCAGCCTCTGTTTTTAGCTACGTAGTATGCAAAAAGCTGCAAGCATACTGCGACCAAAAGAGGGGTCAAATCCTGGTTCTTGGTAACAGGGATGCTGATTATTTTATCGCTCAAGCTGCTTGCTTCTTTGTCGCCTTGACTTAATATGGCCACAATTTTGCCTTTTCTGGCTTTCACTTCCTGCATGTTTGATATCATCTTCTCGTAAAGTTCATCTCTGGGAGCAATACAGACTATGCCCCGATATTCATCAATCAAAGCAATAGGTCCATGCTTCATCTCTCCGGCTGCATATCCTTCTGCGGGAATATAGGAAATTTCTTTGAGCTTGAGCGCGCCTTCAAGGGCTGAAGGATAATTTATGCCCCTGCCCAGAAAGAGAAAGGACCCGAACTTTGAAAAGGCCCGGGCAATCCTTTTTATTTTTGGGGCCTGAGAAAGAACTGCCTTTTGATGCTCATTCAATCGGCTGAAGCTCTTTATCATACCCCCGATCTCTTTTGCAGATAAAATATTTTTCTGCATGGCTAAATATAGGGCTATAAGATAAAAACAGAGGACCTGTGCGGTATAGGCTTTGGTCGAAGCCACCCCTATTTCCGGTCCGGCAAGAGTATTGGTGCAAAAGTCGCTTTCGCGCATAAGACTTGAATTCTGCACATTATTACAAATGCTTAAAATTAGTGCCCCTTTCTTTTTCGCCTCACGGACCGCGGCAAGAGTGTCGGCTGTTTCTCCGGATTGAGATATGGCTATAACCAAATCACCTTTGCGGATGTTCATCTTTCTGTATCGGAACTCCGAAGAAGTATCTATGGCTGCATCAAGCCGGCAGTGCTTTTCTAAAAAATACTTTCCTACAAACCCTGCGTGGTAAGCTGTGCCGCAGGCAACGATATGGACTTTTTTAGCATATTTAAGGTCTTTCAAAGAATGCTTGCTCCAGCGAAGAAGGCTTGCAGGATTTTTAAGCTTGTTCCCGGGTGCATAAACGGCCAAGATATCTTTCATTACTCTCGGCTGCTCAAAGATCTCTTTTATCATAAAATGTTCTTTATTCTGCTTGCCGACTTCCTGAGATTTAAGGTTAACCCTTTCCCTTTTAAAGGATTTTCTTTTTCCCATGCAGGATTCTATCCTTAAGCTGTCCCCTGTTATTACGGCTATCTCGTCTTCCTGCAAGTAAACCACCTTCTCGGCTAAAGAGCCTTGGGCTGGTACCAGCGCCGGCAAGTCAGAGGCTAAAAACTTCCCCTTTTCTCCTTCGCCTACTATTAAGGGGCTTCCCCTTCTGGCAGCAACTAAAGTCTTTGGTTCTTTAATGGAAAACGCGGCCAGGGCAAACGACCCCTGCAGTCTTCTGACCGACTTTTCCACTGCTTCTTTTAAAGACCTTCGGTAGAACTTCTCTATTAAGTGTGCGACGACTTCTGTGTCGGTCTC
>JAFGHG010000204.1 GCA_016939345.1 Candidatus Omnitrophota bacterium | reverse complement strand
GAGAGAAGCCATAAGGGCTCAGCTGATGGTCGAAAAATATAGAGAACGCAGACAGGACATAGACAGTTATATAAGGCAGCATTTGTTAAAGAATATAAAATTCGAGGCGCCCAAAAACGAAATTGAAAGGCTGCATAAAGAATTGGTCGGCAGAGAAAAGCTGAATCTTCATTACAGAGGGGTTTCCGAGGAAGACCTTGATAAATACAGTAAGGAACTTGAAGATAAAATGAAACCCTTGGCCGAAGAAGAAGTTAAGCTTTATTATATATTCGAGGCAATAGCCAAACAGGAAGGCTTAAAAGCGTCTAACAACCTGAATGAGGCGGTAGTAGGCTTGATCTTGAGCTTTGCCGATTTCAAAAAATAAAATATTAATAAAGGGGGAGGAAATGAATAACCAGTTTTATGTTCCAATGGTCATCGAGCAGACTGGAAGGGTTGAACGGGCTTATGATATTTACTCACGCCTTTTAAAAGACAGGATCGTGT
Source organism: Candidatus Omnitrophota bacterium (assembly GCA_016939345.1). Lineage (GTDB taxonomy): Bacteria > Omnitrophota > Gorgyraeia > Duberdicusellales > 4484-171 > JAFGHG01. Next base: position 3,338 of record JAFGHG010000204.1, on the reverse strand, counting down.
TTATAGGGACGCCTATTAATGATGCTATAGCTAATGTGGTAATAGCCCAAATGCTCTTTTTGCAGATGGAAGACCTTAACAAGGATATCAATGTTTATATAAACAGCCCCGGGGGAGTCATAACTGCAGGTATGGCTATTTATGATACCATGCAGTTTGTAAAGTGCGATGTTGCTACCTATTGTGTGGGGCAGGCTGCTTCTATGGGAGCGATACTTCTTGCTGCTGGCGCCAAAGGCAAACGCTATGCACTTCCTAATTCCCGGATAATGATCCATCAGCCCTGGGGCGGCGTAGAAGGTACAGCAGAAGATATTTCGCGCCAGACTAAAGAAATACTTCGTCTTAGAGAAAAAGTCAATGAAATATTATCTAGGCATACCGGAAAGACAATCGAAAAAGTCAGTGAAGATACCGACAGAGACTATTTCATGAGCGCGGCCGAGTCAAAAGAATACGGTATTGTCGATGAGGTCATAGTTAATAAATAATCCTTACATACCGCTACATTTTTTGATATTTGTTCTCTTTTTTATTTATAAAGGAGGTTTCTGTGAAAGTGAGAAAAGTTTACGCTACTGCTTTGCTTAAAGTATTAAGCCTTTTATTTATTTTATCTGTAACCTCAGATCCTGCCTTTGCCGAAAATTTCAAAATAGCTTATACAGGGAATTCATTTTCAAATCTCTATCCATGCGGCGGCTGTTCGTCTTCTGTCGGCGGCGGTATCACCCGCAGGGCAACGGCTCTGAAACAATTAGGCAATAAAGAAAATCTGCTGCTTATTGATTCAGGAAATTTTACCGGCGGCGGCATATTAGATCCTAATAGGCTTGGCCCTGAAGAGGATAAGATCAGGAGTGATTTTACCTATCAGGCTATGGACCTTATGGGTTATGATGCTGTTGGGTTAGGGATAAATGAATTTGCCCTTGGAGCTGAATTTCTTAAGAAAACCATAAAGACTTATAAATTCAAATTTATCAGCTCAAACCTGGATTTTGAAGGCGTTTTGCCCTATTATCTTAAAAAATATAACGGTTTAGAGATAGGGATTATAGGTCTAAGCTCTAAGGATATATACAAAGAATACGGGATTGAAGTAAAAGACTATGAAGAGTCATTAAAAAAAGCTTTAGCTTCTATAAAAGGAAAGTGTTCGATAGCGGTATTGATTTCCTCTATTGACGAGAACCTGGCAATTAATCTGATAAAAAAGTTTCCCGAAATAAATGTTGTTATTTCATCGGGGCCGGCTTTGAATTCTCTGCCCATGGAGAAAGTCAATGATACAATATTATTAAGGCCAGGATATGAAGGCAGAACTCTGGGCTTATTAAACCTTGAGATAAAGCAAGGCAAGATCGTTGACTATAATAATCAGGATATAAGACTGCCTTTGGACATGCAGGAGGATATTGCTGTTAAAAAAATCATTCCTGAATGTTTCAGCGATCAGGACTGCAGATCCCGGGAAGGCCTGGTAAAAAAATGTCAAGATGCCGGAGCCGCTGCTTCAAATTGTGCCTACTATGCTGCTGAAAAAATAGAGGCGACGATAGTGACTGACTTAAGTTGCGAGGCCTGCTCGACAGAATTAACCGAGACTTTGCTTAAAGATAAGTTTATAGGAATCAATTTTAATCGCTTGGATTACCACGATAAAAAAGCCCAGGACCTGATAAAGCGCTACCAGGCAGAAACCCTCCCTCTTTTTGTTATAGAAAAAAAGATCCAGCAGGAGAAGTTTTTTGACAGCCTTAGTGATGTTTTTGTAGAACACGATGATAATTTTGTTTTGACCCCTAAATTGGCCGGTCTCTTTATGTTTCTGGACCGTGAAGAGGTAAAGAATAAACTAGACCTTTTTATCGATTTTTACGGCAAGGGTACCTTTGATATATACCCCAAACTTCAAAAGTTTTGTTCTGATAACAAAATAGATTTTAGAAAACATTTTATTATTTCCAAAGACGCTTCTAAGGTTTATCCACTTGAAGAAGTCAAGGTGGCCCTGGCAGTAGGAAGAACCTATCCTGACAAAGAGAGCAATTATATTTCTTTAAGGATCGAACAGATAAACCAAAGTTCCTGGGTTACGACTTTAGATGAACTGGGTATCGATTACAAAAAGATCCTGGCTGAGAGCAGATCCCAAGACATGGATAAGCTTCTGGAGGAAAACTCCAAGCTGATAAAAGAGCTGGGTATCGGTGAGGGCAATGTAATACTTATCAATAATAATAAAATCTTCAAGGCTTTTGGCATTGATGAGAAGCTGTTAAAGAAGATGTTCAAGCTTTAAATATTCGACTGTTTGAAATTATGAATACTATTTTAGTCGGTTTGCAATGGGGTGATGAGGGTAAAGGCAAGGTTATTGACTATCTTTGCCGTTACAGCGATGTAGTGGTCAGATTCCAAGGCGGCAACAATGCCGGCCATACAGTGGTTATCGGCAAGGAAAAATTTGTTTTCCATCTTATACCTTCGGGAATTTTACGTAAAGACAAAATATGCGTTATCGGTAACGGTGTGGTCATAGATCCTAAGGTCTTGCTCGAAGAGATACATTCGTTGAGAAGCAAGGGAATAGACGTTTCTCCAAAAAACCTTATGGTTTCATCCTTTTCTAATATCATCTTGCCTTATCACAGGGTTATGGATGCTTTCAGAGAAAAGGTTCGAATTCAAAAAATCGGTACTACCAAAAGGGGCATAGGGCCTTGTTATATGGATAAGGTGTCCCGTTGCGGCATCAGGATGATTGATTTTATAGATCCTAAACTGTTTGCTTTAAAGTTAAAAGACAATCTTAAAGAAAAGAATAAGATTTTTTCAAAGGTCTATGGTTTTAAGGGTTTTTCCTTTAAAAAGCTTTACGACGAGTATGCTGCTTATGCTGAAGTCCTGCGTCCTTTTGTTTTCGACCTGGTCGATTATTTCAGCAAGATAAAAAATAGGCGTTTTTTGTTTGAAGGGGCTCAAGGCACTTTCCTTGACATAGATTTCGGTACATACCCTTTTGTCACCTCATCTTCGGTCATCTCCTTGAATGCAAACCTGGGGAGCGGATTAGCTTTTGTACCGGCGAAAAGGATCATCGGGGTTGCTAAAGCTTATACCACCAGAGTAGGCGAGGGTCCTTTTCCAACTGAGCTTGGAGGCCCTATCCTTAACTACTTCCGGGAAACCGGAGGAGAATTCGGTGCTACAACAGGCAGGCCGCGAAGATGCGGCTGGCTTGATCTGGTTCTTTTGAAAAGAGCAGTGTTGCTTAATAATGCCACCGATATCGTTATTACCAAGCTGGATGTCCTGGATTCTCTTGATACAAT
>JAFGHG010000203.1 GCA_016939345.1 Candidatus Omnitrophota bacterium | reverse complement strand
TACCTCCGTTAATTTTTTTTAAAATCCCTACGATATCACTTACTTTAGGTTGGTTTGGTATACTCTCTTTATATGATTTTGAGGAAACCAGCAGAAAAGCATCATCGTAGGTATGCTTTCCGCTGAATATCCCCTTTGAATAAAGCTGTTTAGCCTGAATTGTCCCTTTTAAATTAAAACCTTTATCGCCGATCAATACCAGATCCGGAGCCTGTTCGTAGTATGGGCCGCTGAAAACTTCTTCTTTTCTAAAAATGTGACGAATTACTTTTCTGCCTTCGACTGCCAGGCCGGAAAAAAGGGTTTCCAATTCTTTTAAAAGCCCCGGCCGCTCCTCTTTCTTGACGCTTCCTCTAGGATACTTTCCTTCTGAATTTATATAGATCCTGGCCGGGTCAAGAGCAAAGGCTTTTGTACCGAAATCTATGCTGTTATAAGTTATCATTGCCTGAAGAGCCAGCTTTAGAAAACCCTTCTCTTTTAATAAATGATTAATATATACATCATAATCCAGCTTCTCAAATCCGTGGTCAGAAAGCATGACACAGACATCTTCATCACCCATTTTAGAAATTATCTCACCTATGGCTTTATCAACCTTTCTAAAGTGATCTGTAAAATCATTATGATGTTTATGCTCTCTGTCCTGATATGCGTCCCAGAGAAAATGCATTAATCTGTCAGTTCCAGTAAAAACAAGCATGAAAACTTTCCACTCTTGTCCCCAAAGATAACGCAGAGCCCTGACTCTTGCTTCAAGAGTCTTATCAAGGTCTTTGAGAAAAAGTTCGAAAGACTCATGGGCTTTTTCTGATTCAACATCAATTTTATAACTCATATCTTCTAAGGGTTTAACCATCTCAAAAGGGTATACTGAGCGGTTAAAATCAAGTGCCACAAAGCCGGATATAAGAACCCCGTTCAATTGCCTGGCCGGATAAGTCGACGGCACATTCATGACTATATGGCGGTCTTCTTTCTTAGCTGTCTCCCAGAAAGCCGGGCATTTAAGCTGGCTGAAATTAGGAAATGATAAGCGGTAAGTATTGGGCGGGAAATCGGTGAACCCGAATATCCCGTGTTCTGCCGGATTTTTTCCGGTTATGACCGAAGACCAGGCAACTGAGGATATTTCAGGGATCGAAGAAAACATTTTGGTAAAAACCCCTTTGTCTATAAGTCTTTTTACGTTAGGCATAACCCCCCGGTTTGATAAATCGTTTAAAAGCCCGTAAGGCACGCCGTCCAAACCTATAATAATTATTCTTTTTTTCATAGTGAAGTAACAATTCCTCCGGCACAGGTATTCTCGTCTCTCACCAAGACAAACCTTCCGAGCTCCTGGATATCATCGAAATTTTTTATAGCAATGGGTTTTTTTGTCTGGATCTCTACTGTAGCCACCTCTAAATTCTTTAAATCCTGGGCATCTTCTTTTATGACCTCTAAAGTAGATGAATCTATTTTTTTGATTATTCTGCTGATTTTACAAGGAGTACTTTGGGTCGAACATTTAATGGTCAATTTTTCATCTTTTAAAAAGTTTCTTTTCGAAAGCCAGATAATATTCGCAGAAAATACATTCTGAAACTGCAGCCGGCTGTCCTTGGCACAGATTATATCTCCTCGGTCAGAAAACACACTGTCAGCAGTGGTTATGCCTATGCTCTCTCCGGGCTGAGCACAAGCAATATTGCCTGGAAACTTCTCGATTGCAGTTATGGAAGTAACCTGTTCATGCGGCATTATTTTAATATGCTGGCCCTGGCATAGCTTGCCTGACTCAAGCCTTCCGGCGATTATTCTTTTATCATTGTTTTTATAGACATCCTGAACAGGAAAAATAAGCTCTGCTGATGATAGCTTTGGCCTTGATTCCAGGCTGTCCAAAGCCTCTAAGAAAGACGGGCCTTGATAAAAAACAGCCTTTTGCCCTTTTTGAACGATATTTTCTCCGGATAAAGCCGAACAAGGTATAAAATAAGAACAGCTTAAACCTATTGTTTTAAAAAAAATACTTATCTCCTCGACAAGAGAATCAAAGACCTTTTGCTCGTAACCTGTAAGATCTAATTTATTTATCAATGTAATAACCTGTTTTATTCCTAAAAGCGAAAGTATGTAAGCATGCCTTTTGGTCTGCTGTTTTACTCCTTCTTTTGCATCTATAATCAATACAGCTGCCTCGGCATGAGATGCTCCGGTAATCATGTTTTTTACAAACTCAACATGGCCGGGAGCGTCTATAATCACATATTTTCTTTTGTCGGTATTAAAAAAAACCTGGGTGGTCTCAATGGTTATTCCCTGCTGGCGCTCTTCTTCCAAATGATCAAGCAGATAAGCAAATTCAGTTTGACGGCCTAAGTCTTTTGATGTCTTTTTTATCTCATCGATCTTATCGCCGGATAATGAGTTGGTATCATAAAGCAGACGGCCGATAAGAGTAGACTTGCCATGGTCAATGTGTCCGACTATAACAAAGGTCAATGTTTCCAAAACTAGCTCCTTATTTTGCCTTATAAATCCGAATATCGAATATCGAAATCCGAAATAATCTTCAAATTTTCAAAATCCTAATGTTTAAAAGATGTTTTTGTCATTGGAAAATTGGTTATTAGAATTTGTTTCGAAATTCGGATTTAGTATTATACAGACCTTACATATATCCCAAGGATCTCAGTTTTTGCATCATGTAAGCTGACTCTTTATCCTGAGCCCGGCCGCTTCTCTCAGCCACCTTAGTAGTCTTTAATTCGTCGACAATTTTTTCTATGGTATCGGCCTCGGAGTCAACGGGGTTACAGCAGCATTCACAACCAATACTTCTGAATCTCCTTCCTTTCTTGGCAAAATAAAGTGTAACCATAGGTATGTTTTCCCTGAGTATATACTCCCAGACATCTATCTCCCTCCAGCCAAGCAAAGGATGAACCCTTAGGTGCTCATCTTCTTTTGACTGGGTCTTATATTGATCCCATAATTCCGGCGGCTGGTTTTTATAATCCCATTCAAAATCCTCATCCCTGGGACTGAAAACCCTCTCCTTTGCCCTTATCCCGTGCTCATCTCTTCTGATAGCAAGATAAAGGGCCCTGAACTTATATTTATCAATAGCCTGTTTCAGGGCATTGGTCTTAAGCTCGGTACAGCACTGAAGCTTGCCTTTTTCAGGACATACCCCCCTGTCAAGAGCCTGCTGGTTTTTGGCTACTATAAGGTTAAGATTCCATTGCTTGGCATATTTATCCCTGAACTCGTATATCTCCTTGAACTTATGGTTGGTGTCTATGTGCATTACCGGAAAAGGAATATGGCCGAAAAAGGCTTTCCTGATAAGCCACATGAGAGTTGTCGAATCTTTGCCTATAGACCAAAGCATGGCCACGTTTCTAAACTGGGCATAGGCTTCGCGAATAATAAAAATACTCTGATTTTCTAAAGATGATAGATGATCCATTCCCACCTCCAAACTATTTTAAAAGAAGCTTCCGGCTTTTGAAATAAGACCGTATTTTAAAAGACACTGAGCTATCTCTAAATCCTGGGGGCCGTCAACATCAAAAGAGTAAATCCGCGGCACCTGGTAAGGTAAAGATTTTTCACCGTAAATATTTCCAGTCTCGATTATTGTCCTTGCCCTGAACACGAAGAGGTTGCCGTGGATAAAATATTTAGGCTTCAGTTGTTTGTTAAAACACTTGAGCCGCTCTTTCTTAAAAACAAAATCGACTTTTCCTTCATTTATAGATCTCTGGTTATAGGCATGATTATTATGCTGGACTTCAGTAACGCTCTGGACCGAATCAGCTTCTGGGTCAGCTTTAAGCAGAGATACGCAATCATCTATATGTTCAGGCAAAATAAACGGATATGTAGGCTCAAGCAAGACAACTATATCAGCAAGCGCTCCTTCATTGCCGGCAATAGTCTTTAAAAGGTCAATGATTACATCGCTCACCGCAACTGAATCACCGCAAAGAATATCAGGCCTGGGCATGACTTCAACCCCTTCGCCTTTACAAAAAGAAGCAATTCTATCATGATCAGTAGAACATATCATGCGGTTTATATGTTCGCTTTTTTTACCGGCTTCAATAACATACTTTATCAGAGGTTGTCCGCAAAGCTCAGCCATATTCTTCAAGGGAATGCTTTTTGAGCCGCCCCTTGCCGGTATTATAGCCCAAACCTCATTATTATAGCTTATGTCCATTACTTCTCCTGCAGGCAAAGATTAAGAGTTTGGATTATTTTATCTATGGTAAACCTCTCGGTTTCACCCCAGGCGTCATAGGTTGAACCGCCGATATGAGGGGTTATTATCAAGTTATCATTATGCCTGGCGTATTCAACCAAAGGGTGGTTTTTTAACTTATCTTTAAAACCAGGCAAAAACTCTCCCTCAAAAACATCAATAGCTGCTCCGGCCAGATGTTTATTTTCCAGGTTAGCCAGAAGAGCTTTATGATCAACAAGTTCCCCCCGGGATGTATTTATGAAAAACGATCCTTTTTTGAACTTAGAAAAAATATTTTCATCAAAAAGATTTTCATTGTCTCTGGTGTGAGGTATATGGACAGTGACAATATCGCTTTGGCTTACTAACTCCTGCAAGGTATCAGCTTTCTTCAGGGTTTCAGGGTATGAATTTATAAAAGGATCATAAAAACAGACCTTCATAGAAAAAGCTTTTGCATACCCAGCTACCATAGTACCTAACCTGCCCAGGCCTGCTATACCCAGGCTAAGACGCGAAAGCATGGCTTTGCCTCCAAAAGGCCGGCGGTCCCATTTTCCGGCTTTTACCGATTGCCCTGCAGCAAAAACATTCCTGGTCAGAGATATTATCAAACCCCAGGTTAACTCAGCAGTAGGAGTTATGGTCTTTAAAAAATCAGGGTAATCTGCTAAAGTGATGACTTTTATATTTTTCTTTTTAGCGTAAGCAAAATCAATATGGGGATGCCCGGTAGTATTTGAAGCAATTATTTTTAACTTATGGGCCTGATCAATTTTTTCTTTATTTAAATAGTAACCTAAAGGAGCCAGTATGATCTCTGCTTCTGAAAGAATATGGTTAGAGTCATCTGAAGGGTCCTCAAGCTCTATTACCTTAAAATTATCTTTCAGGTGTT